>JBMOME010000187.1:0-9666 GCA_049323095.1 Thermodesulfobacteriota bacterium | reverse complement strand
TTTCGCCTTCCTGTCCAGGAAGACGAAATGCCAGAGGAATATAGAGTTTCTTGAAGGGGGCTTTGGGGGAAACTTCTTTCCACAAAGAAGTTTCCCCCACGCTTTACTTCTTTGAAAGTGCATTGATAAAACAGGGCGGCATGGAGCGCCTTGCGAGAGGTGAAGCCATGAATAGCGAGCCTGCTGAGAGCGGATACCACATATCCAAGAAGTATTCCTATTACGTCTTTGGACTGCTGTTTCTGCTCTACATGTTCGATTATATCGATCGCATGGTGATCGCCTCACTCTTCCCGTTCTTGAAATCCGACTGGGGGCTGACCGACACCCAATGCGGCCTGCTGGTGGCGGCGATTTCGTGGTCCATAGTGGCTTTCACGTTCCCTGTGTCAGTCGCGGTGGACAGATGGAGCCGAAAGAAGTGCATCGGGATCATGGCCGTTCTATGGAGCTTGGCCACGGCTGCATGTGCGTTCACGACGAATTTCTTTCAACTCTTTGTTTCCCGAGTCTTTATCGGACTTGGAGAAGCCGGTTATGCGCCTGGCGGCACTGCCATGATTTCCGCCCTATTCCCTGAAGAGAAACGGGCCAAGGTTATGGGCATCTGGAACGCGTCCATTCCCCTTGGAGCGGCTTTAGGAGTGGCCCTAGGCGGAATCATCGCGGAACGCTTCGGGTGGCGGCACGCATTCGGTCTCGTGGCATTGCCGGGCTTGATAGTGGCGGTCCTATTCTTCTGGGTCAAAGATTACAAAAGTGTGGACTTGGTCAAGACTTCCGGCCTTTCGGACAGACCCGAAGCCAAGACTTCCATGCGATTGGCGGATATCGCGAGAGAATTCCTTCAGACGCGATCGCTCATCCTGACGTACCTGGCATTTGCAGGCAATCTGTTCGCCACTGCGGCACTGTTGGCCTGGCTGACGACCTATTTCCACAGAATATACGGGCTTTCCGTAAGTGAGGCCGGGACCAAGAGTGGCCTGGTTATGGTCATGGCCATTGTGGGTGCGCCACTTGGAGGCTTTCTCGCCGATAAGTGGTACCAGGCCGATCGCCGTGGTCGTCTCCGGTTTGCGTCGCTTGCGTCCTTCCTTGCCTTTGTTGCTTTCTTCACTGCGTTTGCAGTGCCGGAGCACGCTTTGGCATTTCCCATCATGTGCCTTGGCGGCATCATGGCCGCGGCCTTTGTTCCGGCCGCTGCCGCGGTTACTCAGGACGTGGTCCATCCAGGATTAAGGGCCGTATCGTACAGTCTGTGTGTGATAGTGCAGCAAATACTCGGTACTGCATTGGGACCGGTTTTTGTCGGCGTGGTTTCCGATAACTACGGAATTCGCACTGCATTCTTGATTCTTCCCTTCTCGTTCGTCGTAGCTGCTGCTTTGTATTTCGTTGGATCGTTCTACTATCGGAAAGATCTGGAGAAAGTCGAACGGGTAAACCTGGTTTTCGAGCAATGAGATCGTGCGAGATGCCGGAGAAGAGATTCATCAATGCCCAATAAGTTGAATGTGGTCACATCAGTGTTCATAACGGGCGCGGGAGGATATCTGGGCCGCCAAGTGGTGAAAGCCCTTGCCCGCGATCCACGATCTGTTCAGACGATTGTGGCTGCGGATATTCGGCAGCCCGGTGAAAGCGAACAGCTTCCCGGAGTCGAGTACGTCACCGCAGATATTCGATCTCCCGAGCTTTCGTCGCTCCTGAGGGAGTTCAAGACCGATCTTGTAGTGCACCTGGCCGCGGTGGTCACCCCGGGCCGGAAATCAGACCGGGATTTCGAGTACTCAGTGGATGTTCTGGGCACACGAAATGTCCTGGAGAGTTGTCTGGCCGCGGGAGTCCGCCGCCTGATCTACACGAGTTCCGGCGCGGCCTATGGTTATTACGCGGACAATCCGGAATGGTTGGATGAGACGGACAAGATACGGGGCAACGTCGAATTTGCCTATTCCGATCACAAGCGCCAGGTTGAAGAGATGCTTGCCCAGTGGCGCAACGAACATCCGGAGCTGGGGCAGCTCGTATTTCGGCCGGGGACCATTCTGGGAGACACCACTTCCAATCAGATCACCGCTCTATTCGAGAAGGCGTACGTGATGGGATTGCGAGGCTCGGCAAGCCCCTTTGTCTTCATTTGGGACCAGGATGTAGTCGGGGCAATCATAAAGGGAATACACGAAGGCGGCAGCGGAATCTACAACATGGCGGGCGACGGAGCGCTCACCATGCGAGAAATCGCCGCGCTAATGCACAAACCGTACGTACCAATACCGGTTTCTCTGATCACTGCTGCCTTGTGGCTGCTCAAGCGGCTGGGACTGACCCAGTACGGCCCTGAGCAGGTGAATTTCCTGAGATACCGACCGGTGCTGAGCAACAGGAGGCTCAAGGAAGAGTTCGGATACACGCCCCAGAAGACGTCAAGAGAAGTATTCGACTACTATTTAAGGACCAGGAGAAGTGGCCGCTAGACGGGATTTCAGCGGAAAGACCGTAGTCATAACCGGAGCAGCCGGTGGGTTGGGCTCGGCCTTTGCTCGCCGTTTCGGCAAAGCAGGGGCTAAACTCGGCTTGCTGGACGTGAGCGCGGATGCCCTTCAAAACCTATCCGGGGAATTTGAAAGCAACGGAGTGGAAAACGTCGCTCTCGCCTGTGACATTACCCGCTCCGAAGATTGCAGAGACGCAATTAACGCGGTGATTCAGCGGTTCGGAGGCATTGATGTTCTGATCAACAATGCAGGCATAACCCATCGAAGCGCCTTCCGAGAGACAGACGTAGCGGTTTTTCAGAGAGTCATGAACATCAACTATTTTGGCTCTCTGTATTGCACCAAAGCCGCGCTTGAAAGCCTTATCGAACGGAAAGGCCTGATCATTGTGATCAGTTCTGTCGCCGGATTTTCGCCGCTCTTGGGGCGTTCGGGCTACTCAGCCAGCAAACACGCGCTGCACGGCCTTTTTGAATCGCTCAGAACAGAGCTGAAACCCTGCGGTGTGGACGTGACAATCGTCTGTCCCGGATTCACCTCGACGGGCATAGCAACGAGAGCTCTCGGAGGTGACGGTCAGATCACCACTCACCCACAGTCAACATTCGGCCGAATCTCGAAGCCGGATGACGTGGCCGAGGCGGTGTTTCAGGCCGCGTGTCGCGGTGGCGGACGGCTCGTGGTGCTTTCCGCGGTCGGCCGCCTGACGAGAATCGTCCACAAACTATCGCCCCGTTTGTACGAGCGACTTATGGCGCGATCACTCGCTTCGGAACTCAAACGGTAGAAGCGGTTACAAAGACTAGGAGCTTCTGAAGAAGTGGCCGGGGAGGCCCTTGTTGGCAAAAAGGGCCTCCCCGGACCCCTCCCCAAAAACTCCTATCTTTCCAGCCTCTTCTAGCGCTCATGTGGCACCGAAAACGGTAGATGTACGACCGGTAAGTTGACCGACCCTTCATTAGCGTATTCATATTTTCGCGACCGCGGACGACTGGGTGCCTGTCTGGCCAAGGCGCGGAAGGAGGAACACTATGGCAAGAATGACACCATCGGAAGCGCTTGTGGAGACCCTTGTCGCGGAAGAAGTCAAGGTGGTCTTCGGTATTGTCGGGAGCGCGTTTATGGATGCTCTGGACCTCTTCCCCGCGGCCGGCATCCGATTTGTCTCTGTGGCCCACGAACAAGCCGCGGCTCATGCTGCCGACGGAATGGCGCGCGTCACTGGGAAGCCTCAGGTCTGCATTGCGCAGAACGGTCCCGGCGCGGCCAATTTTGTTTCAGCCATCACCGCGGCATTTTGGGCGCATTCCCCCGTGGTTGCCATAACCCCCGAAACCGGCAGCGGCGGAATCGGCACGGGCGGATTCCAGGAGCTGGACCAGATGCCGTGGTTTCAAGCGTGTACCAGGTTCCAGGTGCGGATAAACAGGCCGGAACGCATGGCTGAGCTCGCGCGGCGCTGTTTCTACATCGCAAAGGCGGAATGCGGTCCTACGCAGCTCAACATCCCGCGAGATTACTTCTATGGGGAAATCGACTGCGAAATATTCAAGACAGAAGACGTGAAAAAGGGCGCGGGACCTGACGCGGACGTGGCCCGCGCGGCCGATCTCCTTGCACGAGCCACCTACCCTGTCATCCTGGCAGGTGGCGGCGTCACCATGTCAAATGCGATTCCTGAAACCAAGGCCCTCGCCGAGTATCTTACCGCGCCGGTGGCGAACACTTACCTGCACAATGACAGTTTCCCGTCGAATCATCCTTTGAGTGTGGGCCCGATCGGCTATTGCGGCTCCAAGGCAGCCATGCGAATTCTGGCCAAGGCTGACGTCGTCCTGGCGCTTGGCACACGTCTCGGTCCGTTCGGCACCTTGCCGCAATACGGAATGAACTACTGGCCAACCAATGCTCAGATAATCCAAGTCGATGCAGATCACCGTCAATTAGGGGTGAGTCGGCCCGTAAATCTGGCTATCGCTGCTGATGCGAAAGAGTTCGCGGCTCGCGTTTTGCTCAAACTTCGGGATAGCGGCAAGACTCGCGAACCCGACACTGCAAGATTGGCGGAAATCCAGAAAGAGAACGAGGCGTGGACTCAAGAGCTGGATCAGTGGGCTGTGGCGCCGTCAAAGCTCATGCATCCCAGAAAGTTCCTCACCGAGCTGTCCAGGGCTGTGCCCAAAAATGCCATCGTGACCACGGATGTGGGTAACACGTGCTCCATGTGCAATAGCTACTTTCGACCGACCGGCCCGAAACAATACCTAGCCCCCTTGAGCTGGGGCAATTGCGGCATAGCCTATGGCGTTGCTTTGGGAGCTAAAATGGGCGCTCCCGACAAACCGGTGTTTGCCCTGCAAGGAGACGGAGCATATGGCATCAGCGGCTTGTCCGAAGTGATGACCGCTGTGCGAGAAGAGATTCCCATTATCGCGGTTGTTTTCAACAACAATCAGTGGGGCGCGGAAAAGAAGAACCAGATCGACTACTATGACAATCGGTTCGTTGGGACCAACCTCAAGAACCCTGACTTTGCGCAAATTGCCAGGGATATGGGAGCCGACGGATACCGAGTCGATAGCCCGGGAGACGTGCGAGACTTAGTAGAAGCCGCGCTCAAATCAGGCAAGCCCGCGGTTATTGACGCGGTTATCGACGGAAGTGCGGAAGTCCTGGCCGAACCCTTCCGCCGCGATGCCCTAAAGAAGCCTGTCAGGTTTTTGGAGAAGTACCGGCATCTTATAGTTGAGTAGCCTGGCCTTCGTACAGGACCTCGAAGCATGCGGAAGCAGTTGTCTAACGTAGTAGGATGCCGTGAGCCCGCGCTTCGCAGGTGAACCGCATCAATCGAGGTAGTTTCGCGACCGATGCACTTTGCAACGCTCTCCACATCCTGCGCCGGCTTCATCCGTCATTCCCGCGAAAGCGGGAATCCAGGCGTGCAAAGCCTGATACGGGTTCGCTTTCAGAAGGTGAAGGTGGGGTTGTAACCAAGGCAGCACTGACCTGGCTCCCAGGTCAGTGGCACCCAGCATCCAATCAATATCGGCCCGGGGTGCCACGGACCTGAGCTTTGGCAGGTCCGTGTCTGATACAGATCACTTTTCATCGTTTGGCCACGCATAGGTATGAAGATGGGATTTGTTTGAGGAAGCCACTTGGATGCTGGGATTGAGGGGTTCGGTCTTGTCCTGGATTCCCGCGTCCGCGGGAATGACGGACGACTAGTCAGCCATCGTTATGAGGCTTGTTTCTGGAACCGAACACTAGTCTGACCCGGAAGACATTTCGTGGAGTTCTTCGTCTGAGAAGCCGAAATGGTGGCCGACTTCGTGCAGTAGCACATCTCGAATCGCGGCCACAACTCGGTCGGATCTTCCGGCAGCACGCATAATCGGCCGTCGGTACAGATATATCCGTTCGGGCAGATAAGTAGCGTCGAACACGCTCCGATGATTGATTGGAACTCCAACGTAGAGGCCCAATAGGTCCCATCGTGTCCGAGCACGCACAGACTTCAGAGTCTCGCGATCGGGGAAATCCTCGACGATCACTTCCACGTTTTCCATCTTTTCCCGGAATTCACGCGGCATACCATCCAGCGCCTTGGCCACATGCTTGCGAAACTCATCAGACGTCATCATGGCTCTGGTGACCTCTCACCGCTTTCGTCAGGCCGCAGTAAAGGGGAACTCGACTTCGCCTCTGGCTCTGAGCTCCAGCGGCAGCAGGCTACTGTAAACAAAGGTATTTATGGGGGTCTCGACGCGCACTTCCAGACCGATCCTCATTACCGCGCCGTTATGGGCCGCGAGTTCGGACGGACGCCCTGCCATGATGTCTCGTTGCATGGAGGTAGTTGCCTGAGCCGGCAGATTGTCAATCAGATCTAGTGTGGTAGCGACCGCATCGCCTCTCAATCCAATTCCGCGAGCCTGAGCTACCTTTGCGATCTCCGCGATGCAATCCTCCAGCATCCTTCGGCTCTCCGAAATGCTGCGCAGCACTCCCGCCGGCGTTCTGGTCACCGCGGCAACACCGCTCAACGATGCAATGAACAGGAACTTCTCCCACATGGCCGCGTGGATGTCGTCCGGGATCTCAGCGTTTACACCCCCTCGGGTGAACGCTTCCAGAAGTTTCTCAGCTCGCTCGCTGCGCCGGTTGTCCAGCTCACCAAACCTGATTCGCGGCTCCATGCCTGCGTGCTTCACGTGTCCCGGGCCGAGCAGGAGACTGACGATGTAACAGAGCCCGCCGAACACGTGCTCCGGCCCCAGCACCTTTGCAAGCTCGGACGGCGCTTCCACACCATTCAGGAGCGGAGCCACGAATGTGTCTTCTCCGATCAAAGGCCGCATTGCATGTGCAGCTTCCACCACTTGCCATGTCTTGACCCCGAGCAGGACAGCGTCCACCGGCCCGATCTTTGTCGGATCATCCGTAGCATGCACCGGTTCAAGCACAGACTCGCCCTCAGGCGTGTCCATTCTCAAGCCCCGTGTGGTCAGAACCTTAAGATGCGCTCCACGCGCAATAAAGAACACATCTTCGCCGGCACGCAGAAGACGCCATCCAAAGTAAGCTCCTACTCCACCGGCCCCAAAAACCGCTATCCTCATACTATTCTCCTTTCCAATAGCAATTCGGTCATATTACCACGCACTGCCTTCAGTTGCTGTTGTTGGGAATATCGGACTCTCCGCCGCTGCAATCATGGCCTGCTCCTATCCACGTCCTGACTTCGGACCTTCAGTATGATACAGTGTGCCCAAATCGATTACGGTTCCCTCAATCTAAGAGGCACACGCATGGAACGCACCCGGACACCCGAACTGGAGCGTCAGGAAAGGCGCCGAGAAACTGAAGATTTCGACCTGGTGGATTCCATCCGTCATTTGGCGGAACGCTACAGTGGGGAGCGTCTCGGTCGGGCGGAAGATCTTGTGCACAGACTGGAACGTGAGCACAAGCAGCGAGTTTCCAGGTTGAAATGGGCCGGCGGGGGCCTTCTACTCCTGGGAATTGCGACTACCGTCACGTCATGTCCCTTTTATGCGGTCTCGCTCATCGGCCCTCACACGATCCTTGTAGGCTTGGGTCTGCTGGTCGCTGGAGGTGTCCTCTTCTTCCGTAGACCCACCATGAAACAAACCAATCGGGCTCTGCTCGTGGCGCTCAAGAACGGGAACACGCTTACGGTACCACGGCTGGCGCTGGAGTTGGACGTATCCTTTGAGAAGGCCGAGCAGATTGTGCGAGAGCTGGTGAAAACCGGGATAGCGGAAATAGACCTGGAACATGGCGGCCCTGACAATGTGCTGGTATACCGGGTGAAGGGCCTGTAAATGGGTGCTTCTGAAGGCTGAATTCGCTTGACACGAGCGATCTCGGCTATGCATAGTCGGTCTATTCGTTAGAAGAGTGCCTTCAGGCCACGGAATTGAGTCGCCGGGCCTTCATTTGGAACATGCTTTCGCTTAACGGGGGATCGTGACCCTCTTCTAGAGATGCGCAGGGAGGTTTTCGGCCGTCTTCTCTGTGTGCCGAGAGCGAGGTGGTGGTCATGGGTTCGCAAACGGAGCTCAAGAAGAAGCAGGTGTCATTCATCATACCTGCGTTATCCATCGCCTGGTGCGTGGCCGCCGTGGTTCTGCTCTTTGTCTTTCCTGACACATTCGACACAGCGAACAACAGATTATACGATTGGAAGATGGGCCTATGCCAACGGCCCGAGCCAGCTTCACAGGTCGTGCATGTGGATGTGGATGATGACGCCATAGCAGAATACGGGCTCTGGCCTTGGGACCGAGCACTGAGTGCCAAGATTGTCGATCGGCTGGCGAAATTCGGCGCGAAGGCGGTAGTTTTCGATATTTTGTACACGATGCCCGGGCGAAGCCCTGAGGGCAATCAACTCTTCTTTGAAGCCATAAAGAAAGCCGGCATGGTCATTCCTGCGATGACCATGGGGACCGCCGAACAACAGGGGCAATGGTCTCTGGAAGCAGATCGGGGGCGTTTCGACGCTCTTTACCAGTATCGGGCCTGGGTCGTGAAGGTCCCTCGGTGGTTCCAATTGTTGAAGACCAGAACGTTGAAAGAGACGTACGTGCCTTTAGAGCCCATCATACGAAATTCAGCCTCTCTGGGCCATGTCAAGGCGACTCCGGATGCCGACGGCGTTCACAGAAGAATTCCGCTGTTCGTAAAGTTGGAAGACAAGCTGATTCCCAGCTTGAGTCTGGCTGCACTTCAGGTATATTGGAATTTCTCGCCTCATGATGTGAAATTCAGCTCCGACGGCACTGTGCAGATCCTCCGCGAAGGCCGAACGGTCAAGATACCTGTGGACTCCAAAGGCATGATGATGATCAACTGGGCCGGCATTTGGGATGAGTTCAAACACTACACAGTGAACGACGTTCTCGGTGAGGAACCTGACTTTTCGAGAGCATCCCGTTACAAGGGAAAGATCGTCATTATCGGGGTAACCGGGACAGGGAGCACCGATTTCGGGGTGACGCCACTGGGAGTTCAGAGCCCACTCAGCCGAATTCAATCCAATGCTCTGAGCACTATCATAATGGAAGAGTTTATCGTAACTGTTCGAGCCTCCCCGATCCCCGTTATACTCGCACTGATCCTGGCTGTCTTGTTTGCGATTGTGTCCGTGAGGTTGCGGTTCAGTGTCGGCATAGTCCTGGGCGCCGGCATCCCCGCGCTCTTCGTTGTGGTCTGCTTGTCAGCCTGGGTGTCATTAAAGCTCGATCTACCCGTAACGGAATTTCTCGCAGTCTTCTGCCCGGCAGCCCTCATTGCTCTTGCGGGCAAAGGAGTGTCCATCGAGCAGCAGGCATCTCGGATGCAAGAAACCACTTGAGCTCTCCTCGTGGCCACCAAGCGCGGAAATTTCTTTACCGTGTCTCGGTTGGCTTAGGAATTGGACATCTCTTTTGACAAGCCCGAGCAGATTGCGCGAGAGCTGATGAAATCAGGCATAGCGGAAATGGACCTGGAACATAGCGGTACTGACAACGTGCTGGTGTACCGCGTAAAGGGCCTGTGAGAGGCTGCGAGGGTAAGGATTCAGTTACGTGCGGGACGGAAGCCTGTCTCACCTCTCATTGCGAGGACCCCGGACTCGATCCGGGGGACGAAGCAA
>JBMOME010000186.1:0-9675 GCA_049323095.1 Thermodesulfobacteriota bacterium | reverse complement strand
TTCACCTCCTGTTGCTCTCCACCCCGCCTCACGGCGACGCAGTTACAGTCGGTTACAGGCTGTAGCGTAAGCCTGGAGAGGACTTCCACCTCTCTGTTTGAGTACGCTCACAGGCGCACTAGGGGCGGTTCGTGAACCGCCCGAAATCAGGGCGCTTCCCGAAGCGCCCCTACCTGAAATTCCGTGTATCATGAGATTTTGAGACAGTTTCGGGACGCCGGCCCACATTTTCATCCTTGCACCAGTGACGGCCATTGCCGATGTCAATTCTTTGGCCGCGCATTTGTATGAGGCTGCGCTGCCTTCCCACATCTTCGGATCTCGGCAGGCACGAGGCCTGCCCCTACTGCGGTTCTTCGGGCAGGACCAGTTCGGGAGGGAATTCCACGATGAATTCGGTGCCGCCGTTCTCGTAGCAGTCTTCAATTTTTTGGCAACACGGGCATTTAGTGATGTCTCCCGGGCACAAGTCGCGCGTGGTGGGAATACACATGCACCGATGAGTCTGAAAGCGGATGTTAAATCCGAAGCGCTCGGAAAAAATCTTAATTTTCAGGAGGTCCGTGCCGGTGCCACCAGCGTTAAAGCCGTACCTTCTACCTGAAGTGTACAAATCCGGCTCTTGCACAGGATAGAACCCCTCGAATATGTTGGGCTGCTCGCTTTCCGGAATGCCCACCCCGTAGTCCCGGATGCTGATCCGGTATCCATCCGGCGTCCGCTCTCCTTTCACCACAATCTTGCCGTGATCCGGAGTGTTTTCAGCCGCGTTCCTGATGAGGCCGTCCATTACCGACGTCATAATCTGAGGCTGGAGCTTGATGATAGCAGGGTCCGGAGGCGGAAACTCTAACGTGAGCACACGGCCCTGGGTCATATGGCGAACCTGAAACTCAGCAGCTTGAAAAGCGGTCTGTACCGACACCCCAGCCTCTTCCTCGAACGTGCTGGGGAAGAGCTCTTCGATCTTGTGCCGGATCGCGTCGAGCGCGTCTGCGAGCCACGGTTCGTCTTCCTTCTCGATCTCAATGAGGTCTTTGAGGTGATCCAGAAACCGCGCAACCAATTCCCGTTCCCGGAATCCCTTTTGTTCCACAATGTAGCCCACTTGACGCTCGATGCTCTTGAGGCGTTCCAGGTTGCGAAAGATGCGTTCAAAGGGGAATGGTGACGAGTCCAGGCCCTCTGCCTTGATCCTCCTCTCCGTGTTGTGCAGGGAAGCTTCAATGATCGCGAGCGGCGTCTTCAATTCATGGCTGAGATGGTTGAGGATCCTATTCTTGACCCGGTTGAGCCGCTCCAGCTCCTTGTAGGATGCGACCAGTTTCTCGTACTGGGCGGCCGTCTCCAGAGCCAGGGCAATATTGGTGGAAAGCGCCATGAGGACTTCCACGTCCTCTTCTGTAAACGACCCTCCGATTTTATTCAGCGCGTACAGCACGCCCAGAGCTTTTTCCCTGGTTTTCAGGGGAACGCAGATCATGTTCCTGGTCAGGAATCCGGACTTGTCTTCCACCTTCCGGTAAATTCTCGGATCCGTGGTTGCATCGTGGATCAAAGCGGGCTGGCCCGTCCTGAACACCCACCCACCGACGCCCTGATCCTTGGGTATTCTGATTTCCTCCCGCGCGGACGAGAGCAGACTCTCTGTGTCCTGAACGCTGCGCCAGTAGAAGTCATCCCTCTCTTCATCGTACAAGACCACGCCGGTGCCTTCGCATTCCAGGACGTTGCGGACTTCGCTCCCGATTACATTGAGGAGTTGATCAAGGTCAGTAGTGGACGCGAGCGCCTTGGCCGCGTTTAGCAGCAGACTCATCTTGGCCGGATCGATAGGTACCCGCGATTGGGCTCGTACCGTTTCCGCCGCGAATTCTTGCTCAGGGGCCTGTCGCGCGGGCCGATCCGGTTCGAGGCCCTGGTTCTTTTGTTCCAATGCCTTGTCCATAGATGATCAAGCGCTTCCGGCAGCTTACCCTATCGTCTCTGACCAAGGGGGAACGCCCGGAGATTGGATGCAGGCTCTTCCAGCATGAGATCACGAGCCCGCTTCGCGATGCCTTGCGGCGTCAAACCGAGCTCCTCCAGAAGTTCGCTTCGAGTCCCATGCTCCACAAATTGGTCGGGAATACCCATCCTGGCGGTGCGCACGTGGAGCAATTGCTCGTCGGACAACAATTCCAGCACCGCACTCCCGAAGCCGCCCATCACGTTTCCTTCTTCAACAGTCAGCACGCGGCCCGTAAGGGTTGCTTTCTCAACGATCAGGTCACGGTCCAGCGGCTTGACGAATCGCGCATCGATAACGCACGCGGAAGTGCCTTCTTGTGCCAGCAATCTGGCTGCTTCCAGCGCAGGGTAAACCATGGACCCGATCGCGATGATGGTGAGATGTCGGCCGTCCACCAGGACTCGACCTCGACCCACAGGCAACAACTGCGGTCTTTCTTTGACCGGCACGCCTTGCCCGTGACCCCTTGGATACCTGATGGCGCTTGGGCCAGTGATTGAAAGAGCGGTAAAGACCATGTCCGCCAATTCATCCTCATCAGCAGGCGCCATGAGGGTCATGTGAGGAATGTGCCGGACAAAGGCTAGGTCGAATACTCCATGATGCGTAGGACCGTCCTCTCCGACGATCCCTGCTCGATCCAGGGCAAAGACCACGGGAAAATTCTGCATGGCCACGTCATGGATCAGGTGATCGTACCCTCGCTGGATGAACGTAGAATATATGGCTACAACGGGCCGGTAACCTTCGCGGGCAAGACCTGCGGCAAAGATCACGCCATGCTGTTCCGCGATGCCGACGTCGAAGAAGCGCTTCGGAAATCTTTGACCGAACTCGGCAAGCCCTGTCCCGTGTTCCATGGCCGCGGTCACTGCCACAATGCGGGGATCTTCCGCGGCGAGCTTCAAGAGAGTCTTCCCGAACACCGACGTATACGTGGGCGGGCCTTCCTGCTCCTGTGATTCGCCTGACTGCACGTTGAACGGTCCTACTCCGTGGAAGCGGCTTGGGTTCTCTTCGGCGAGGCAGTATCCCTTGCCTTTGCACGTGATGGCGTGCAGCAGGACCGGCTCTCGGAATCGTTTGATGTTCTGGAATGTGTCCACCAGGTGCTTGATGCGGTGCCCGTCAATGGGGCCCACATACTTGAACCCCAGCTCTTCAAAGAGCCTCCCTGGAGTGAGGAACCCTTTGAGCGCGTCCTCGAACTGCTTTGCCAACCCATACATGGAGCGGCCCATGCTACCGGGAATTGTGTTCAGGATACTCTTCACTTCGTCGCGGAATCGGCTCACAACCTGGCCTGTCATGATCCTATTCAAGTAGGCGGCCATCGCGCCCACATTGTGGGATATGGACATTTCGTTGTCGTTCAGAATGATGATGAGATCTTTCTTTGCCGCGCCTGCCTGGTTGAGCCCCTCGTACGAGACGCCACAGGTCAGCGAACCGTCTCCCACAACGGCTATCACCTTGTGTTCGTCCACAGCAAAGCATCTGGCCTGGGCCAATCCCGCCGCGACGCTGATCGCGTTCCCCGCATGACCCATATCAAAGAAGTCGTAGGGGCTCTCAGACCGCTTGGGAAAGCTCGCGACGCCACCCCGTGTTCGCAGCGTGTGGAAGCGGTCACGCCTGTCGGTGAGTATCTTGTACGCGTACGCCTGATGTCCCACATCAAAGACAACTCGGTCTTGGGGTGGCGAAAAGACCTTGAGCATTGCCACGGTCAGTTCCACCGCGCCCAGGCTTGAAGCCAGATGTCCGCCTCTGCGGGAGACCGTCTCGATGATGAGGTCCCGGACCTCCTGACAAAGCACGTTGAGCTCTTCCAGAGAGAGCTTCTGTATGTCCGCAGGTGATTCGAGGCTGTCCAGTAGGGAGCGCTCGGTTGTGTTCACATCCATGTTCGCATCATTCCCGATTGATTCAGTTTACCCGTTTCAAGATATAGCCGCTTATCATGACCAACGGCTCTGCTCGGTCGCCGAAGGGCCGCACAGCATCCTGCGCGGTGTCTATGAGCTCCTGCATCACGGCCCGCGCCTCGTCCCTGCCCAGCAGATGCGGGAACGTGGCCTTACCCCGCTTCTCGTCCTTTCGTACCGCCTTGCCGAGCTTTGCCGCGTCTCCTTCCAGGTCCAAAAGATCGTCCTTGATCTGGAACGCGGCTCCGAGATTTTCTCCGAAACGACTCAGAAGACTCACTTCTTCAGGCGAGCCCCCTGCCAAGAGAGCGCCACATTTCACCGCAGCACGGATCAAAGCGGCGGTCTTGTTCCATACAATGTATTCGACATCCTCTCTGGAAACCGGTTTCCCTTCACTGAGCAGATCGCTCATCTGTCCCGCGACAAGTTGCCGGGATCCTGAGGCCGCAGAAAGTTCACCGATAACCGCTATCACCCGCTCCAGCCGATGCACCCTGGCCATCCCGGGCGAAGAGAGCACCTCGAAAGCGAACGCCAAGAGCGCGTCTCCCGCCAAAATAGCAGTCGCTTCGTCAAAGACCTTGTGAACTGTCGGCTTCCCACGCCTGAGATCGTCGTCATCCATCGCGGGGAGGTCGTCGTGAATCAAAGAATAGGTATGAACACACTCCAGAGCGACCGTCAGGGGCAGGATCGATCCAGGATCGCCTCCGACCGCCTCTGCCGCAGCCATTGCCAAGATCGGTCGCAGCCGCTTGCCTCCTGCGAAGACACTGTACCGCATTGCCTTGTGCAGTGCCGCGGGCTTCGCATCCTCCTGTGGCAGGAATCGGTCCAACGCTTCATCCACGAGTCCCCGACGGGTCGCAAGATATGTATCCAGGTCCATCCGTTACTCGTCCGTGTCGGCAAAAGGGACCCGTTCCATAGACGCGAGGAGCTCCTCCACGCGGCCTTCTGCCCGATTCAGGATCTCGAACAATTTCTGCCCAAGAGCAATTCCCTGCTCGAACAGTTTCAGGCTCTCGTGGAGACTCAGATCTCCCTGCTCCAGCTTTTCTACGATGGAGCGGAGTTGATCCAGGTCACGATCAAACTGCTCGGCGCCTTCTTGATGCTCCTTGGCTTTCTTGGTCGTCATGCCGCGCCCTCACTGGTCGGAAGGCTTACCCTTTTCTTCACCTCGGTCGGCCGGCTTTGGCGCCTTCAGCTCACTAAGCTCTCGCTTGGCAGGCACATGCCCGGGATAGACCGTTATCGCCTTTATAAAGCATTTCCGCGCAGGGTCTTGCCGCAAAAAGAATTTCTTGTGGATAAACCCTTCCAGATAGTAGCCGTCGGCCATTTGCTGAGGGGGTATTTCCGAGATGCGTTCCCTCAACTTGTTCGCAGTCTGAATGTCAGGAAGAGCGTTCTTCACGTAAGCCGCGGGGAAATTCTGGTACAGCCGTCCTTTGATCTTGGTCTGGGCCATGGCAGAGAGCACGTCCGCATATTCTCTGCTCTGCTCCTGGCCTGAAACCTCCAGAATGTCACGGGCTTCTTCAAAGAGATCGAGCGCCTCCAAATAGTGAGTCTTCTCCACCAGACTTTGTCCCGCGACGAGAAGGGCTCGGGCCGTTACCGCGGCCTTAGGCGCAGGTTCCGCGGTGAATCCCTCCATCGGGCACAGGGCCGACAGCAGGCTAACAAGCCACACTACTGTGCAGATTGACTTACTCGTTGGGAAGCACCGGTTCAGCGCCCACAGACTCATCGAACTTCTTATAATAGCCCCATTGCGCCCATAAGGAAAGGTAAAGCGCAGCGCTTCAGTTTCCGTTCAGTTTTGCAGGGGCGATTCCGTTAACCTTGTCATTGCGAGAACCCCGGACTCGATCCGGGGGACAAAGCAATCTCGGCTCTTAAAGGCTCAGAGATTACTTCGCCGCGCCGCAATGACCTGTTCGGATGATGTCTCGTGCCCCTCGCAGATTCAACCGGTAACATCAGGGGAAGACCCCAAAGGACGAGGCCCGCCCACCCGCTTCTTCATAGGTCCTTGTTCCTCAGGTCTGCTAACGCACCAGCTCGAATTCCACCCGGCGGGCATATTCAGGCTGGGCAGCTCCCGGGGCGCTTCGCAAGGCATCCTGGGCTATTCCGTGGGCTACAACGGATATCCGCTGCATGGGCACTTTGTACGTATCCGCCAGGTACCGTGCCACTGCTTCTGCCCGTCGCCTGGAGAGCTCCAAGTTATAGGTCTGCGAGCCCTTGCCATCCGAAAAACCGTGGAGGATCACCTTTCCCGTTGGATTCTGTTGGAGAAATGCCGCCACGGCCTGGAGCGCAGCCAAGTTCTGTCCATCAATCTGAGGGTTCTTTGAACGAACTGAAAAAGTCTTGTAGTCAAAGAGCACTGCATTGATTCTCGCAGGCGCCTGTGAAACCGCCGGTTGGGCAGGACCACACGGAACTACCAGGTAACGCTTCATCCACTGGTGCCACCCAGCCGGAGAGCTGAAGTCTCGCAGTCTGTTGTAAGTGCCTCGGCCTTTCTCCGCGATCGATTGCAGAAAGTATGTGCCTTCCTGCTCACTCCCCACCTGGAACGTGTGAATCTCCAGATCGGGCATGTTTGCTGCGATTTGCTCCGCGGTCTTTACGGGATCGGCCTTACATGACTCCAGGCCTCCCCCAATTACCAACAAAATCGTCTTTCCTTCCGCGGCGGAAGCATCCTGAGCAGCGGCAATGAGCCCGGCCGAAAGCGAACTCATGCCGTAGGAGATCGTCTTCGGGAAAGAATTCACGAATCGTTCAGGATCCCACGGCCCGACAGCCAGTATGGCTTCGGTATTGTTGCACCCGAGACCGACCTTGAGCCCGTAATGGCGCAACCCCACGTTAAAGAACCCATCGGCCGTGAGCGGCATCGCGTTCTCGAACGAGCCCATGCTCTCCAGAAAGTGGCGGTACCGGTCTCCGCTTTTCATGAAGCCCGAAGCGTCGAATAAGACCACAATATTTTGGACTCTCCTGCAATCGTCCGCGACTGAAAATCCCGCCCAACAGACAACAGCGGCAAGGACGAGGCATCCGGTAAACACCGCAAATACACGGCTGCTTCTATGGGATCCCATTCCGGTCCTCCTGGAGAGAGCGCCACACTGCCGACGCGCGGACTAGCTGATTTGGGAGTGATTAGCAGACGATGGCAAGATTGTCAAGAATCATAGTAAAAACCGGCACTAGCGTAAGGGCTGGGGCAAAATCTCTATGCAGGTCCCTTTCGGCAGATCCTTGACACGAATCACAGCCCGCCTATCCTTAACCCATGGCGAACCCCATGCAAACCGATGGACGTGTTGAGCATCTCTATATCCTGGCGCTTTCCGCGACCGCGGTCTTCGGGTCGTTCCTGCTCGACCTTTCGCCCACAGGGACCCCTTATGTTGCGGTACCCTGGTTTGACACGCAGCTTTACCTATCGGAAACCTGCTTCAGCCGCCGCTTCCTGGGCATTTCATGTCCGGGATGCGGTTTGACACGCAGCTTTGTGGCCTTGGCTCACGGGCACATCCAGAGCGCATTCCAATACAACCTCATGGGCCCAATCCTCTATCTGACGTGCCTGCTTCAGATTCCGTACCGATGGATCGAATATCGCGGGCTTTTGCGCGAGAGTCCGCTCTGGCTCGCGGTTTCAAAGCGGTTCGATCTGGTCACCTGGTTTATTGTGGCAGGACTTCTGGTCGCGTGGCTTTGGCAATGGGCAAGTCCTCAGGTGGGCTAATACCGGTTCGCTATTGGTCTCGCAATACACTAGATAAAAGGGCGTGATGAATCACGCCCCTACGGTCGCTCGCATAGTTGTCAACTCGGCAAGGTTTTCTGGATTTTCGCGCTCGAGGACCCTGTTCCATGCGGTCCACTGTAACCAGCCCAAAACCAATGACGCTGGCTCGAAGAGTGCCTGTCTCGTCCGCCTACCGGAAGCAGAGGGTTGCGCTCCAGGTGATGGCGACCACGCCTCCGCTGGTGAAGAGCTCCAACTGAGCAGGATCCGCAGCCAGGCCTGCCACATTCACAATGAAGGTGTTGGTCACCGGTCCGGGAGACACAGACGTAAAGGTTCCTCCAGGGACGATAACCGCGATCAACACGCCGGCAGCATCATTTAATGCGAGTCCCAATGGTTCGCCGGAAGCTGTTGACGCGTGGTTAATCGACACCTCAAGTGTGGTGATCGCATTCCGATCCACAGCGGCAAAGGGCTGCGGATCCTGAGTTATCACAGCGTTGAAGGGGAACACATGCGATGGTACGGTCCGGAAGAAGAGACAGCCCTGGGCCTGTCTGGTCAGTACGGAGAGTGATTGTCCACCGGGACCAAAGAACTGTCTGTGCACCTCCCGATTGTCCGCTTCCACGTACGGGTCGGGCGGGCTTCCATAAATCGGCCTTCGTCTGACAAACGGATTTCCAAATTCCGCAAGATTGCCCAAATCAAAACCTACACTCAGAAAACCGCCGACAGTGTGATAAGTCCCGCTGAGTCTGTCCTGGCCTATTTCGTAACGGAGCGACAATAACCTGTCCGAGGTGGTGAGGTCGCACCCGGTTGCCCACCCGTAGAATCTGTCTCCTGAGTCAAAGGCATATCCTCGCAGCTTGAGCCGAAGCTCTAAGGACTCATCGAGGAGTGGATGCGAATAGCCGGCTTCAATATCGTAATTGCCTTTGCCTCTTCTGAACGCGTCCACAATGTTGTTCGGACCGATAAATAGATCCCCGTAATAGTTGAAGCTGAGGTCGATGGTATCCGAACCCGCGAGATTACCCCACATCTCCAGGCCAAGACCGCCCGACGAATACCAGTTTCCCGCCAGTCGCGTCGTGTCGTAGAACGCGTTTACGCCAACGTATCTCGTATCTCCTATGATCTGCCGTATGCCTCCGCCGAATGAGAGATCGATCCGATTGCTCGATTCTCCCCGGATGGTTCGCCAAAAATCTTGAAATGAGCCCTGAGCCTGTCCAAAGAGCCTCGTTCTCTTGCCGAGCCTGATCGGCACGAAGCCGTCGAGTGTCAGTCGTCCTGCCGAGAATTTTGGCCCACCATCGTACAAATACCCGAACCGGAGATAAGACGGGATCGGGACGATTCCTTGGAGTAAACGATCAGTGAAGTGAAATGAAGACGGTCCGGGTCGACCTGGAGGATCAGGATACAAGATCTGATTGCCGGCGGTGCGGTCCGGTCCGGAGAATGACAACGGGCCCGCGGCGCCACGATGCCACTGGTTCCCGTCAGCACCTGCGATGGCCGTTGAAATAACCCAAAAGGCCACGATCACGAGGCACACGAGTTGCCAACGTCGACCTCCGTAACCCATACCCTCCCTCCAAAACCGTGCACCAGGGGATACTCACTATTGGCACGGACCAGAAACAACGCTCCGCCCTGATACACTTCAAACGACAATTCGCAGACACGACGGTAATCCGCATTTCGGTCGTCGTATCAACGCGCCACGCCCCGGCCGATCGGCTACAAAAGGGCTAGTACACCAGTTGCGCGCGTATCATATCTCGCGGCTGTGTGTCAAGATAAGCTCTGATCTGGAGTTTCCCCAAAAATCTAAGCCAACGAGAGGCAGAGTTGCGGATTTGGCCCCCCCTGGTTACGTTTTTGGGGAGGTGTTCCTTGTCCTGACCTTGTGAGAATTGCTTTGATGCCATCGGCCA
>JBMOME010000185.1:0-9720 GCA_049323095.1 Thermodesulfobacteriota bacterium | reverse complement strand
TGTCAACGCTTCGCCTGCCGCCTCACGGCGACCGACGCATGACTCGGGGCCGGTGTGGCTCGCTAGGCCTTCACCGTATGGCTCTTTCATCCACAACTCCCTGCCGGTTTTGACCGGCGCACCAAGCAATCAGTTACGTGAGAACGGAGGAAGACGTGCTCTTTTGGGTCGAATGAAGGGCCCCAGTAGGACCGGCATCTTGCCGGTCATGTGTCCGATGTGCGTGGTCCGGGGACCGGCAAGATGCCGGTCCTACTATTGCGGTCCGCTCAAAGAATATGGTTGATCGCGAGACTCAAGGGGATGTATGCTCTTATGGAGAGAAATCAGCTTCTTGAGCAGTTCGATATCGGTGTTGCCACCGATGGGCCTGGTATGAGTGACTCCGGGCCTGTTCATGTGACCGGAAAAGCCATGCCACGACCGGCCATTAGGTAACAGGCCTTCAAAACGGCAAGACTGGCATATAATAAGCCCTGATAATTCCCAGTCCTGCAATTACTACAGTCGTCCATCAAAATCAGTTCCGATTGAAGCGTGGAGGTGGAGGAGCCATGGAAGCCTGGTGGCAAGGAATCAGCGCTCTCAACAAGGCCTTCGCAGTATCGGCACTGGCCTTCACCGTTCTCTTTCTTTGGCAGATTATCGTGATGATTCTCGGTATGGACACCGATGGTCACGACCAAGTCGCGGATGCAAGCGTGGACCATGGCGGCGTGGACCATGATGTTCATGGCGGAGAGGACCACGCGCACGGGCATGGCGGAGAAGCAGTCACCTTTACTTTGGTTTCCATTCGGTCCCTCATCGCGTTCGGCATGTTATTCAGTTGGGCAGGCACACTGTATCTGGCCGGTGGCACGTGGTCGGTACTTGCGATCTGCTACAGTGTCGCATGGGGCTTGGCCGCAATGTTTGCCGTATCGTTCTTACTGTACTGGCTGCTTCGCCAGGAAGAGCATGGAAACGCAACAGTGTGGAGCGCAATCGGCGAAGAGGGCACGGTGTACATGAACATCCCTCCGGTGGGCGCGGGCAAGATCCGAGTCAAAGTGAGCGGAGCGATCAGCTTTGTGAACGCTCGCTCCCGCGATGGAGACGCGCTGCCCGCGGGCACCAAAGTGAGAGTGGTTGGTGTGTTAGACGACACCCTGGTGGAAGTTGAACGAATCTCGAATCTCGAGGAGGCGTGAGATGGCGACCGCATTCGGCTTGACAGTCATTCTGGCCCTGGTCCTGTGTTTGCTCTTGTGGGTGTTTATCCGCCGGTACAAACGATGTCCATCCAACCGGATTCTGGTTGTTTACGGGAAGACCGGTCAAGGGGCTGCCAAGTGCGTTCACGGAGGTGCATCGTTCGTATGGCCTGTGCTGCAATCGTATGAATGGCTGGATCTGGAACCCTTTGTCGTTCCCATCGAACTTACCAACGCCCTTTCTCAGGAGAACATCCGCGTCTCAGTGCCGACTACGGTTACTGCTGCGATCAGCACGGAGGAAGGCATTATGCAGAATGCCGCGGTGCGACTACTGGGCCAAACTATCGATGAAGTGCAGAAACAGGCCCAGGACATCATCCTCGGTCAGATGCGAGCGGTCATCGCTACCATGAGAATCGAAGAAATCAACCGGGACCGGCAGGCATTTATGGCCAAAGTAAATGATGCGGTTTCCGTGGAATTGGAGAAGATCGGTCTGACGGTAATCAACGTCAACATCAAGGATATCGAAGACGATAGCGGATACATAAAGGCCCTTGGTCGTAAGGCCGCGGCCGAAGCGGTGAATCAGGCCCTCATCGACGTGGCTGAACAGGAAAAGCTCGGTAAGATTGGTGTTGCGGAACGAGAGCGTGACCAGCGTAAAGCCGTAGCAGCAGCCACTGCTTCAGCAGTGGTGGGAGAGGCGGAAGCGGAACGAGATAGACGAAAAGCCGTGGCTGCGGCTGAGGCTGGAGCCGCGGTGGGAGAGGCGGAGGCCGGACGAGATCGCCGCCAACAGGTCTCCCTGCTTGATGCTGAGGCGGTCGAGACTGAAACCTTAGCCACTGCGAAGAAGGCTGGGTTCCAGGCCGGCCAGAAGGTGGCAGAGGAAGAAGCGAGAGGCAAAGGCCAGACCGCGGCAGTGCAGGCGGACGCGTCGATTCGCGTTGCTCAAGAGGACGCGCAGCGGCTTGCGGAGGAGGCTCGTGCCCGTCGTGAAGAGGCCAGGCTCAAGGCCGAAGTGGTGGTTCCTGCCGAGGCTGATCGCCAGAAGGCTGTTGTTAATGCTGAGGCCGAGCGCCAGAGAAGGGTGCTGGTGGCTAAAGGCGAAGCAGAATCGGTCCTGGTGAAGATGCAAGCCGAGGCTCAAGGCACTCAAGCTCAGTTGGACGCCAAAGCCGCAGGTTACAAGGCCCTGGTGCAATCGTGCGCGTCGGATCCTTCCTTAACTGCGGCGTTGCTCCTGATCGAAAAGCTCACGGATCTCACGCATATCCAGGTAGAAGCGGTCAAGAACCTGCCCATCGAAAAGGTGGTTGTCTGGGACGGTGGTGGTGGCGACAGCGGCCTTTCGGATCTCGGACGCCGCTTGCTCGGTGTGCTTCCCCCCATACACGAGCTCGCGAAGACCGCTGGACTGGAACTGCCGGAATTTCTTGGGCGAGCAGCAGGCAAAACGCCGTCAAAGGCCGCGTCTACCAAGACTTCGGAATCTTAGCACTCCATTTCAGAGACACAGTCGCGCACTTGGGTGCCACTGACCTGAGCAAGCTCAGGTCAGTGCTGTACGCGCATCCTAAGATGGCACTGACCTGGGAACCAGGTCAGTGGCACCCGGATATTTGATCGAGCTGGTGAAACAAACCGCGTCATAAATACTGTCATTGCGAGCGAAGCGAAGCAATCTGGTTACCGGTGGGACGGCCCCGCGCGGGACGCGGGGTTGCCCGTCATTTTAGTAGACAGGCAAGACGCCTGTCGCACCAATAAAGATTGCTTCGGGCTTGCACCCTTGCAATGACAGGTTTGAAGGGCATCCTCGGCCCCCCGTGACAGAACCACTAAGTGTACTATGTTTCTTTCTTGGCAAAGTGGTGCGGGTAGAGTCTTCTGTGGCATTCAGGGCAGATGCCGTGGGTGAAGTCCGCTTCGGTGTGGTCTGAAATGTAATCTTCCAGCTTTACCCAATTGCCGCCTTGGTCGCGAATACTCTTGCAATTCATGCAAATCGGTAGCAGTCCCCCCAGGTTCCTGACGAGACACTTTTCCAGCGCACGAACCCGCTGACTGAACATCTTGAGCAATTCCATCGCGATGGACGGGTTCTTTTCGATCGCCTCGTACAAGCCTTTCTGATCGATACACAGGACGCTGGTTGCCTTTCTCGCTACAACGGTCGCGGATCGGGCCTGCTTATCGATCAGGGCCATTTCGCCGAAATATTCCCTTATTCCTAATGTGGCAAAGGTCTTTTCGTTCGGAGTGCCCCGGTCTTTGATCACATCGACCGCGCCTTCCAGAATGACGAAAAGCCGCGCGTCTGTTTCCCCTTCTCTGATTATCTCTTCGCCTGCTTGGTATGCTTGTTTTTCGGAATGATCAAGAACTCTCTGGAGCTCTTGAGGCGAGAGCCGTGAGAAGATGGGCACCTGGGCTAGGAATTCCAGTTCTGTGGTCATTGCTCACGCGTCGCCGGTTGAGATGCATCGGAGCAATCACTAAAACAAAACGGAAGCTTCAATCCTCGGTTTTCCAGTTTCGGATTCGTTCGATACACTCTTCCGGGAAGTTCATCTCTTCTGCCGCATCGAGGACGATCTTCCGGTAGTCCCTCGTGGGCCATACGTCGGTGCGGTCTCCCTTGTTGGGCTTCGCGGTGTAGACCCACGCATCCACCTTCTGGTTGTCCGTCATCCGAATTACTGAAAGGCGCTTCTCGCCTCGCGAATAAAAAACCGGATGCCCTTCCTTGCGGTCGAATGCCTTCAGGAGCGGTTCTTCGAACTCGATGAGCACACCCCACACGACGGCTTTCTCTTTTGGCTGAAGATTGGCCGATCCTCCTCGCCTCTTGGAGGAATAGTAATTCCAAACAAGATCGTACCCCTCCAGGGTGGCAGGCCACCGGTTCAGCACGAGCGATGAATCAAAACCATTACTCTCCAGCCATGAGCGCAAATCGGAGCTGTTCATGCTGGAACCGTACGCGAAAACGAAATCGTTACTCATTCGCTAATTTCCCTGTGGAACATTTTGAGCAGCTCGGAGGGGTTACGCCTCTCGATTGTCAAATACACGTTTGGTTTTACGTTCACTCCTGGGGAGTGCTGAGTAGTCTACTATTTCTATGTCAGGTGTGACAAGGAGCTTCTTTTTCAGCTCTTCTCGAACTGTTGCGGCGAGACGGGCATCCGCACTGCTGTCCGCTCCCGCGTTTCTTTCCACTCTTACCGTCATGGTATCTTTGCCGTCCGACGAGCGCTGGAGCACCACCTGGTACTCGCTTGCAATGCCGGGAAGGTGGCTGAGCACGCTGTCTATCTGGCCGGGATAAATATTTACCGCCCTGAAGATGAACATGTCGTCCGAGCGACCCAGGATCCTGTCGTGTCGCGGGATGAGGCGACCACAGCCGCACTCTTCCTGGATGATTGCAGACAGATCCCGCGTGCGATAGCGGATAAGAGGCACCGCCTCTTTTCGGAGCGTGGTAACAACCATCTCTCCGACCTGGCCGTCCGGGACAGGGATCAGCGTCTCCGGGTCAAGTATTTCCAGAATGTAATAGTCTGCCCAATAGTGCATCCCCTGATGAGCCGAACATTCCAGGCCGGTTCCAGGGCCGTACAGCTCGGTCATGCCGGGGATGTCGAACATGTGCTCCAGGCCCAAGCCTTCCCGAATGCGTGCCCTCATCGCATCCGATGAACGTTCAGACCCGTAAATCATCTTCTTGAGCGCTATCTTGTCCCTCATGCCTCGCTTCTGGACCTCTTCGGCCAAGAGGAGTCCCATGGACGCGGTGCAACAGATAACCGTGCTCCGGAAATCCTGGAGAAACTCCACCTGCATATCCAGATTGCCTGGACCTGCCGGGACCGCGAGTGCGCCGAAACGTTCGCACCCGAGCTGGAAGCCAGCGCCCGCGGTCCAGACCCCGTATCC
Source organism: Thermodesulfobacteriota bacterium (assembly GCA_049323095.1). GTDB lineage: Bacteria > Desulfobacterota > Desulfomonilia > Desulfomonilales > Desulfomonilaceae > VGSG01. The sequence continues at coordinate 4,573 of JBMOME010000185.1, read as the reverse complement.
CACGCATATCTGGACCCGATCCTCCGCAGTGAGCTCCGCCATTTCGTAGCAACGGGCGAAGAAATGGGTCCAGTCGTCCACGTCCTTCTGGGTGTAACAGAGCACTTTGCGCTTGCCGGTGGTCCCTGACGACGCGTGCAATCTGACCACTTTGCTCATCGGTACGCTTAGAAGCGGGAACGGATACCCCGCGGCAAGGTCTTTGGCCGTCGTGAACGGGAGCGATTTTAGGTCATCCAGGCTTCGGATGTCTTCGGGTTTGACGCCTGCTTCGTCCAGTTTGGTTCGATAGGCCGGAGAGCCGTCATACGCGTGACGCACAGTCCATTTAAGGCCCTTGAGCTGAATTTCAGCCAGCTCGTCATACGAATGATACGTGGGCATAAAGGTCGTCATGAATACGCTTTCACCGCGTTAGTACGCCGCTTTCAAAGTACTTTGATCGGCCGCGAGCTCCTGATCTTTTTAGTTTCGTCCTTGATTACCTGAAGAGTCTTCGGATCTACTGCTACACCATAGTCGCGGCGTGCGGATTCCAGCGACGTGATTCCGTTTCGCACCTCCTGCGCAACCTTTTCAGCCGGCCGAGCAAATGGATCTCCATACCCGCCGCCTCCACCCGCTTGTTGGAAGTAGACGGTCCCTTTCCGGACCCCTTCGATCAGATCTTTGGTGGTGCAAAGGTAATATTTACCGTCAGGATAGGTGAGCTCTATCTTGTTCAGGGTGCCGTCCATTCCGCCGTGGGCCCCGCGAGCAGGCTCCACGTCGCCGTCGCCGAACGTGACCACTTTAGTGTTGTCCGACCCGATGACAAACTCGGTTTCTACCCCGAGGCCGCCACGCCACTGACCGGGACCCGCGGAGTCCTGCCAATATTCATGCTTGAGCAACAAATGCGGCGTCTGCTGCTCGAACATTTCGTAGTCCTGATCAAGGACACCGCCTGATGCGTCGATCATCCCTATGTGATCGTATCCGTCAAAACCCCTGATCGCGCCGGAGCCTCCTTTGAGCCCCATGAATCCGATATCCACATACGGCGTCTTTTTCCGGGGATCGATTCCTGTGGTCAGCGAACAGAGCAGCTCGTTCCATTCCGCAGTGACCCGATCCGGAATCACCGGCCCCAGAGCCCTCATGATGGCATCCGCGTTGTTCGGACAAAGGTGGTTGCCGTATGTGGTGGCCGCGGGATAAGCCGCGTTCAGAATGGTTCCCACAGGAATGATGATTTTGATCGGTCGGACCATCCCGTCATTGTGCGGAATATCGGGGTTAACCATCTGCAGGAAGGTCAGCACGGTCGCGGAAGCGCTGGACGTGTACGTGCCGTTGACGAACCCAGTGGTCTGCGCGTCCGTCTCCGAGTAGTCAAAACTGATCTCTTCGTCCTCGACCGTAATTTTCACTCTGATGGTGTACTCGGAACCGGGATTTTTCCCGTCGTAATAACAGGTGGATTCGCCGTGATACACGCCATTCGGGATGGAACGCAGCTCCGCACGCATCATCTTTTCCGTGGAATTGAACAGGTATTCCTTGTGCGCTTCGAAGGCTTCCAGTCCGTATCGCTCGACGATTCGGAGCAAACCGCGTTCTCCTACCACGCACGAGCCGATTTCGGCCTTCATATCTTCCGCGACAATGTCCAGCCTGATATTGGCGAAGATCAGGTCCCACACGTCCTTGCGCAACTTCCCCTTTTCGTAGACCTTGACCGGCGGTATGCGGAGCGCCTCTTGCCACACTTCGGTCGCGTTGGGATTGTACCCGCCCTGGACTGCTCCGCCGATGTCTGCCTGATGGCCTTTGCACGCGGCCCATCCCACGAGCGTATCTTTGTGAAATATCGGTTTGTACGCGGCAACATCATTGTTTTGGTTGCCCATGGAAAAGACATCGTTGTGAAAAATCACATCGCCGGGGTAGATCTCGTCGCCGAAGTACTTCCCGATGTACTCGCAGACCGGCCCGAGCGAAAACGAAAGGATAGGAAGGTTCTCGGTTTGCTCCAGCATCTTGCCTTTTGCGTCGTACAGGCCGGTTACGAAGTCCTTTGCTTCGCAGAGAATGGGCGATCGGGTCGTCATGGTGAGCGCGATGCTCATCTCTTCAGTGATCGATTTGAGGCGGCGCTGGAGAATTGAGACCAGGACTTTGTCGATCTGGACGCTCATGCGAGAATCCTCCTTTTCACCTCATCCTCCCGGTCTTTCAGATACATGGTGAAGCTGCCGTACCGGTCTGTGAGCACATTGAATTCCCCGGTCACGAACGTAGTGGTGTTCACCTGCTCGATGACCGCAGGCCCCTCGATTCGATTGCCGAATCTCAGCGCTAGGCCGTCATAAACCGGAACCTTGCGAAATTCTTTCTGGAGCGGCATGTACACCTCGCGGTCCTTCTTGTACGCTCGGGAAGGATCTTCACCCGCGAAATCCTGCTGCTGGAACTCCGGCTTCTCGGTCTGACCGATGCAAACAACTCTCATGTTGATGAGCTCTACCGGCGTGCCCTCTTCTTCCAGCGAGTAGCCGTATAGAGCGTTGTGTGCGGGATGGAACTTGGCTGCCATCGCGAGCACGTTGAATAGCCCTACTTCCTCGGTGGAGACTTCCACTTCCACCTCGTGGTACTGCTTCACGTACCTGAGGTCGAGCGAGTACCGATAGACGATTTCGGACTTTTTGATCCCTTCGGAGACAAGCAAGTCCGTTCCTTCCTTCTTCATCTCCTCGAAGAGGCGCTGGAAGGTCTTTCTGTTGGCGTCTTTCAAGAGCACCGGGTACGTGCGGACAAAGTTGTGCTTCAGGTCCGACATGAGCATTCCCGCTGCACAGAAAATGGAAGATTCCCGAGGAACGATAAGCACCGGGTTTTCCAGCTCACGGGCTATCATGCACGCGTGGTTGGGACCTGCGCCGCCTGCCACTACCAGTGGAAAATCCCTCGGGTCCTGTCCGTGCTGGACCGCGACTTCCCGGACCGCCGCAGCCATATTCACATTGATCACTCGGTACATGCCGGCTGCGGCCTCGTACAGGTCGTATCCAAGCGGTTTGCCTATCTTTTCCAGGATAGCCTTCTCAGCCTTGTCCTTGTACAGCTTCATGCGGCCGCCCGCGAAGTAATCCGGATCGAGGTATCCCAGAATCAGGTCCGCGTCCGTGCAGGTCGGTTCTTCACCGCCCAATCCGTAACATGCGGGCCCGGGATCGGATGACGCGCTCTGCGGGCCCATTCTCAGAAGGCCGCCTTCGTCTATCCAGCCGATAGAGCCGCCACCTGCGCCGATGGTGACCACGTTTAGCATCGGGAGGGCCAATCTGAGCCTGCTGATTTCACCAACTGTGGTGGTGAACGGCCGCGCGTCCTTGATCAGTGCGCAATCAAAGGACGTGCCGCCCATATCCATGGTGATCGAGTCGTCATATCTTTGTATTCCTGCGTACACGATCCCGGCCACCGGACCTCCCGCTGGACCGGAAAGCAGCGTGGTGGCAGCGCTTTCCATGGCCACACGCGGGGATACCACGCCTCCATTCGATTGCATGATGAGCAGCACGTTGGGAAAGCCCGCCTCATCAAGCTTCTTGAGGAGGTTCTCCAGGTACCGCCTTAGGATAGGCCCCACATACGCATTGAGCACAGTGGTGGAGACCCGATCATAGAACCGTATGGACGGCAGCACATCCACCGACGCGGACAGGTATGCATCGGGCATAAGCTCTCGCACGATGTTTAAGGCTCGCTCTTCGTGGTCCCGATTGGCGAAGGAGTTCATGAAGCAGATGGCAACCGCCTCCACCCCTTCTTTCTTGAGCAGCTCCACGTTGGATCTTATTTCCGCTTCATCCAGCGGAGTGATTTCCTTCCCGGCATAGTCCAGCCTGCCCGTTACCGGCAGACGCAAATAGCGTGGCACGAGGGGAACTGCATTGGCGTACCGATTATTGTACTGCTCTTCTCGGATGCCTCGACGCATTTCCAGAGCGTCCCTCACGCCCGTGGTGGTGATCAGCCCGGTCTTTGCGCCCCGATAGGTAAGCACCGCATTCGTGGTGACCGTGGTTCCGTGCACAATCACGTCGACGGCCCGGAGAAAGTCTTTCAGGGTCATCCCCTCATCGCGGGCCATGTCCGAGATGCCCTGCATGGTGGCAATGGAAGGGTCTTTCGGGGTTGACAGCACTTTATACGTGCGGGATTGGCCGTCGGAGCGTGTGAGAAGGAAGTCAGTGAACGTGCCGCCTACGTCGATGCCGATCTTGAATCTCATGGCAACCCCTTGAATGTGCAGGAGAGAACTGTGTATCGATGCGGCCGGAGAGCCTCTGATACTAGAATGAATGCCGCTGATTGTCAATCTTTCCCTGCGCTTGACCGCTTCGGAACGTTCCAGAATAGCTTTGGAGCCCTTCATGCCAATGCGCCTTTAAGAAAGTAAGACGGGGAGAACCTTTTTGTAAAAAGGTTCCTCCCCGAACCCCTTTCCAAAAACTTCTATACGCCGTTGGCATTCCTGCTTCCTATGTAGGAAGCAGGAATGCCAACGAAATATAGAGTTTCT
>JBMOME010000184.1:0-9731 GCA_049323095.1 Thermodesulfobacteriota bacterium | reverse complement strand
CCCCCCCCCCCCCCCCCCCCCCCCACTCTTCCGAAGACTCACACTATTTCAAGCGGTTTCCCCGTCATTCCTCCGCGTGCAGGCCGTGCACGATGGGGTTGGTCGGATTTCCAATACGTCTGCTGAGCATCTCCCGATCCAAGGCCGCATTCACCTTCAGATCCATCACATGGTGCTCCAGCGAAGGTATACGCTCGGATGCCGGCCGAGCTCGCTTGAGGCATTCCAGCAGCGTTTGATAGAACTCCAGATCTTTACCCTCCGGAAGCGTCTCAATCAGCGAGAGCGCTCGTTCAGGCTTTTCCATGTGCAACAGGCATTGAACTCGTTTGAGCTGTGCACTGGGAACCTCTTCCGAAACCCTCTCGTAATAGGGAAGCGCCCACGCAAACTTGCCCGTATTCATCAAGGTATCGGCAAGAGCCTTGAGCGCCTTGGGCTTCTGCTCCAGAGCGTGCGCCAGCTCCTCAACGACCTCACGCTTGCCCAGCTTTGCCGACTGGTGAGCCAACATCAGGAAATGGCTCGGAGTTTGCGCAAGCGCCCGAGGGTCAGAGCGCCTCAGCGCAAGGTAGTAGAGAATCTCGTTTTGCTCCCTGAGAGTGTCGAGGTCGGAAACGGGATACGTATTTTGGATGTTCAGGCCCTTTACCTCGTCGATGCTATTCGCTTCAACCGATTGAAAGACTTTATGAATCTTCGCCTGAACTTCTACCTTCTTCCCGCGGAGCTCCTCCTGCACGTAGTCATCTGGGAAAACGAAATCAAAGACGATTTCATCCCCTTGTCTCGCCCCCAAAAATCCCTCTTCAAACGAGGGGAGCAACAGGCCTCTCCCCAGCAACACGTCCCAGAATTTGCCTGAGATCCCAGTAAAGGGGACTCCTTCCAGAAAACTCCGTGAGTCGAAGATCACGCGATCCATAGGCCCTATGGGCTCACCTGATTCCTTGAAGAAGCTAAGCGACGATATGACCTCTTCGAGCATATCTTTGTGCCCGTCAGTATGCTTTTGGAGCCCTTCAAGGAACTGAAGGAGTATGTCAAACTCTTCGAGGGCCGAGCTGGCCAAGGCACCGTAGACATAGAAGCTGGTCTCGTCTTCCAGCTCCTGTTGGTTTTCCAGCAGGAAATCGAGCACCTCGAAGATGTGTTGCTTGAAGTAAACGTCCCGTTCCATCTTCTCATTGGCCAGGACCCACATGTTCCTGACCTTCTTCAAATCCTGCTTGGACATGGTTTCGGTCTCGTATTCATCGCCGACAGCCATGTATTGGGCCCGGTACTGGGAAAATGGATGGAAACCCCAACGCGGAGGATTCTTTTCGTAAATCGATCCGAAATAGAGCTGCATCTGCTGCGAACCCGAATTCGACTGGATCGGGATGCCCAAAGACTTGACGAATTCGAGCGTTTCCCGGGCCGATTCCACGGTCTCTCCCGGCAAACCGAAGATGGTGAAGAGCTCGGTCTCTATGCCCAAGGATTGCGCGGTCTTCACGTTCTCTCGGAGCTGCTCCAGAACGATCTGCTTGTTCGTTCCCGCGAGCACTCCTGGACTTCCCGATTCGAGTCCGAACGCAATCGTGTCCGCGCCTGCTTCTCGGAGTTTTTGGAGCAGAGAAGCGTCAATCAAATCCGACCGTGTCTGAAACCAGAACGGCGTTTGAATGCCTCGGGCTTGCTTTGTTTCCAGTAGCCGTATTGTGCGCTCGCGATCTTCCGTGAAGTTGGGATCAGCGAACCAGAAGCGTTCGATGCCTTGCCCCGCGAGTAATGCCATCTCCGCGACCGTGCGCTCCACCGAATGGAACCGAACTCGCCCCCCACAGATGCTCGGAGTAATGCAGAAGCGGCATACATGGCTGCACCCTCGGGAAGACAGCAAGATGGCGGTATCCTTGCCTTCCAAATTCAGCAATCCCGTCAGATACGGCGAGGCATATGTATCAAGATTAGCCGAAGGTTTCGGCCCAGTGCCGGTATCCACAATGCGGCCCTCGCAGCGGCACACGATCCCTTCCACTGTTTCCAAGGGCTCATTCGCGTCAATTGCCTTGGCTATCGCGGCCGTGACCGGCTCGCCTTCACCACGAACCAAAATATCCACGTCTTCCAAGTGTTCCAGAGCGGTAGGCGGCATCCGCACCGCCTGTGGACCTCCGAGCATCACGCGGATCTTCCGATGCCTGGACTTGATGTATCGGCACAGGAAACGGATACGATCCATGGTGCTCCGATACGCGGTGAAACCGATAATCTCGGGTTCGATACGGCGGATCCACTTCTCCAGTACATTCAAGGTCAAAGCGCGGCCGCGCAGATCATCGATAATGATCCCGTCCCAGCCCTGTTCCTTCAACGTGGCAAGGATATAGCCCTGCGATATGGGTATGCTCTCCGAAGACTCGGGGCCTACGTCGTGATTCACATTGATAAAGAGAAAGGTCATAGGTTTCGCATCCAAATCTTATGTGCGTCGCACCGGAGCGGCATCAACGCACGGCTTGCTCAGACGGGCAGAATAGCATCAAACGACCTTTGCTCACAACACCTCATATTGACGGCCTCAGGCACAAACTGCTAAACCCATGCCATGAAGAAGATCAAAAGCCCGTACTACGCGCTGGTCTGGGTAGGGCTATGGACTGCGGCGCTTATCTGGTTTCTCACTTCCGGTATGTTCACTTTCAGAGAGAATGTGGGCCTGGTGATCGTGTGGCTCGTCCTGGTAGGTATCACGGTTTATCTACTGGTCCAGTATTATCGAAAACAGCCTCGACGCAGCTTGCAAGCCAAACCTGCAGCTCCCGAGACCCCGGCCCTGAACGCACTCTGCCCATGCGGCTCAGGAAAGAAATACAAACGCTGCTGCGGCGCAGCCGCGCACGGCACATGACAGGAGGGATTTTTTAAAGCGTTGGCCGAGGGAAACTTTTTTGATTACAAAAAAGTTTCCCCCGGCGCCCCCTTCAAAAAACGCCACCTGGCGAGCGTCAACCAACGTGATCAGAGCAGCCGGCCTTCGCAACAAGATCTGTTGGCGCTAGAGATGAGATTCCGCTAGACCGCAGGCGATGCCGCGCAGTAGGGGCGCAATTCATTGCGCCCGAGGCAACGAAAAGTGGAGAACAGCACGTGAAAACCGACAAACTTAAGAAATTTGCTCATGAGTGTGGTGCAGATCTGGTGGGAGTCGCGGACCTTGCGCTTCTGGACGGCATCCAGACCGAGCCTGCCAACCTCCTGGAAGGCTATACCAGGGCCGTGAGCATTGCAGTTCGGCTCGCAGATGGCGTCATCGATACTATCGTGGATCAGCCCACACCCATCTATCAGCAGCATTACCTGAAAGTGAACGCTCTGCTGGACGACATCGCGTTACGAGTGTCTCAGTTTCTGCAACAGGACGATGGCAAAGCGCTTCCTATTCCAGCGTCTCAGCTCCTCGACAAGAAGAAGTGGACGTCGTACATTTCTCACAAAGCAGTGGCTCTCGCAGCAGGCCTTGGATGGCAAGGTAAGAGTCTCCTCGTCGTGAACCGCTCTTTTGGCCCGCGGCTACGATTGGTCACCGTGCTGACAGACGTCGCGCTGGATCCCGATAGCCCGGTGAAGAACCTTTGCGGAAAGTGCTCAGCCTGTGCGGAAGCGTGCCCGGCACAGGCCATCAAGAATGTGAACACCCAGCGCCACTACAAAACCCGCAACGAAGCTTTGCACTTCAATCGTTGCCTCAAGAAAGTCTCCAAGGAGTTTACGCAGATCCCCTTTATCGACAGCCCCATCTGCGGTGTTTGCATTAGAGCGTGCCCTTGGGGCGCACGCAAGAGGGGTGCGGCCGGCGCAATTCCAAAGAGTTAAGCCGGAAAGACGCAGAGAATAGTGAATCAGCGACCCTGATCCGGCTTAAGATATCGGCATATCGGCAAGATATTGCCAAGGCAACACTGGGACTGTGCAGACTCTTCTTTACTTGGATTCTTTGTCCTCAGGCTTTGCGGTCTTGGCTCCCTTCTCAGTGGAGAACCCGCAACCACACCCGCATTGTTCCTGAGCCTTTTCCTGTTTCTCCTGGTGTTCTTGCTCGTTCATCCTTATCACCTCCTTCCTTCCAAAGTGGTTTTTACTTCTCTTTGCGTTCTTTCAGGCGTTCTTCCAGTCCGGCAAGTTCCTTTTTCAGTTGGTCTCTGTAATCTTCCATCCACTCCTCTTCCTCTTTTGAGGAGAAGAAGCGACGGATCGGGGGACCGCCGCAGCCACACGTGCATCCCCACCTCATGCCTGAAAACCTATGACCTGATCCTGGCTGACACATTCTCAATCACCTCTCTTCCTTTTCGGGCCAGCCGCAGCGTATCCCCGGCGTATCCCAGGCCACCACGCCTTCGCCCTGAAACAGTCGCATCACAATCCCAATGCTGCCTTGGCAATATCTTGCCGGAGTAACTCCGATGTCTTGAAGTGAAGCTTTAATCCTCGTGCATCACGGAACAGCCTTTCGACAACATAGTCGCGGCAATATCCGTGACCGCCTAATACTTGGATTGCCGTATCGCTGACCGCTATTGCGACTTCGGAAGCAAAGAGTTTTGCCTTCAAGCCATTGATTACAGCTGTAGACGGCGAAGAGTCAGCGCTAGCGGCACAGGCATGGAGGAGCGCTTCGGCAGATTCGCTCCCAAGAATCATATCTGTAATCATTGACTGGACAGCCTGATGAACACCGATTGGCTGCCCGGAAATCGTCCTCTCTTTAGCGTGTTTCACTGCAATCTCCGTGGCGGATTTGGCTATGCCCACCGATATAGCGGCAGCTCCAAAGAATCCCCAACCCATCATTACTTTCCCCATAATCTCGGCCATTCCGCCTTCTGCTCCCACGAGGTTTTGCACAGGAACTCGGCAGTCGCTGAAGAACATCTCCCTTGATGAGGTACTTCTCATGCCCATCCGATCTTCGGGACGCCCGAAGGAAAGTCCCGCGGTGTCCTTATCAAGGATGAGCAGACTCATTCCCTGTGGACCCTTTTCAGGATCAGTCCTCACAAGAATCATATAAATGTCGGCCTCTCCTGCTGAGGTGATGAAGATTTTGGAACCGTTCACTATGTAGAAGTCACCATCCCTCGTTGCCGTGGTCCTAATAGCTCCTGCATTGCAGCCTGAATCGGGTTCGTGAACGGCAAATGCTCCGAGGGTTCGACCTGTCGCCATTCCAGGCAACCATTTCTTCCTTGTCGCTTCGCTCCCGAAGAGTTCAAGCGCTTTAGCCACAATCGAATGGGACACATAGATGAGAGCGGTGGAGGCACAGGCTCCGGCGAGTTCTTGCACGATGGAAGCATAGACCAGACGCCCGGTTCCAGAGCCCCCTTGAGCCTCGGGAATGATCGCACCCATAAGACCCGCTTCTCCAAGAATCCGCAGGCACTCCCTTGGAAACTCGCCGCTCACATCTCTCTCCGCAGAACGAGAAGCTATTCGTTCCCTCGCTATCTGTTTAGCGAGATTTTTAATTTCCACAGCCTCTTCAAGAGAAGATTCTTGCGCTTTCATCGAAACCTCCGTATATATTCAGTATATAAGCAGATACTGAAACGTCCGCCAAAAAAATTATGCCTTTTTTTTGAACTTCTCCATTTGGGTCCGCACCTTCTGTAACTCACCTTCAAGTTCCCGCTCCAGTTTCTTTAGGTTAATCAATTCCGCGTCCCTCGAACCGATTTTCTCAGGCACAGATTGATCCGCCACCCGACAGCTCTCTTCACAACCGCAACGGCAAACATTTGAAATGACTTGTCCACATTGCTCAAGTGCTGCTTCATCCACCTCATAGGGTATCCAAAAACCTTTTCTCTGACTCCGAACCAGGCCTGCATGTCTGAGAATCTTGAGATGCTGAGATACCGCAGAAGGGGTGATCCCCAATATCTCCGCCATCTCATTTACGCACAAGGGTCCCCTTTGCTTCAGGAGGTCGATAATCCTGATCCGTGATTCCACACCGAGAACTTTGAATAGCTCGGCTTCCTTCCGGCACATGGGGTGTCTTCCGCTAATTCAGTTTCTACTTAAATACTACACACACGCGTACCCCCAAGTCAAGATAATTTTTATGAGCGGTCGGGCCAATCTTTCAACGTAAAGGTTGGGGAGAGCAATTCCAGCAACTTGCGAAGTTCCAGCCGGTCTTCTTCGGAGATGTCGGCTATTTCGAACCCTGCCACGTAGTTCCGCTCGGTCAGGTCCTTTTTTGCCCAACGGCAAAGCGCGTAGAACTCGAATGGCCGTATGTCGGAGAACTCCTCGGTTTCGACTCTTAAGAGCCTAATCTCGTCAACTTCCGCCTTGATACCCGTCAACTGGACCTCGGTGTCGCTAAGGTCCTGAAGAAAACATTTGGTTTCAGGCTGGCCTACAACCGAAATCGACACGCGGTCCTCAATGAAATCCCGGGGTAGATTGCGCAAATCCTCAATAGCGACCGTGTCATCGTAGAGCGTGGAGCGAGACGCGAGCTCTGAAGGACGGATGGCCTTGGCGGCCAGCAGCTTGCGGAATATGCTCTGGAGGCCCCTGGAAGAGAGCTTGTATTTCTCCATGAGCACTGAATCGGACATCCCCGAGAGGATATCATCCACTACGTCTTTGGCCCGGATAAGCCTCTTCTGAGCCATCAGTGCAATCCTCCCCTCCAGGTCTGCTTGTGAGAACGAAAAATCCCCCCAGTTAACTTCTACCAGAACTGAGGGATTTAAGGTAGATTTCTCGCAATCTTTTTTTTGAGAACCCGTGGTCCACCACGTCCCACGGAAAGATCTCCTCTGAATCGCGTTCCCGTAGGGCATAGAAAGCCGGGTCAACCTTCTCCTGCTTGAACACACCGGACCAACGCCCTTGTTGCGTGGCGACCCTTAGTATCGCAGCGGTGATTCTTCGGTCTCCACGTGAAAGCACAGCCTGGTGCAACGCCTCACGAGCAGACTCGACACGGAGCACCACGTTGGGCATCTTGCCCAAAATTTTCCTCAGCATAGCAATCCTGAGCTCCAACACTCGGTTATTGGCCATGCCCGCCCACTGGAATGGTGTCCAGGCCTTTGGCACAAAAGGATTGATCTGGATACCTATCTTGCCGATTCTTCCTCGCGGCCTTGACGCGGCAAGAAAGATCTTCCGGCTCTGCATCGCGAAGTCCACGATCTGATGCACATCATCGTCAGTTTCTGTGGGCAGCCCAATCATGAAATAGAAGCGAACATTCGGAATGCCCGCGGTGACGAGTTTGTCCACAAGTTCGTAGAAACGCTCTGAAGGGATCTCTTTGCCAATCACTTTCTTCAGGCGCCCCGATGCGACTTCCGGCGCGAGCGTCGCGGTCTGCTGTCCAGTCTTGGCCATAAGCTCGATAATTCGCGGGGAAAGGCCCTCAGGGCGGATGGAAGACAAGCTGAATGTGCCTCCGCGGCCAACAATCCACGTAAGGATCGATTCCAGCTCGGGGTGCCCTGCGAGGTCCGACCCTATCAGGCCGATGGGGCGACCTTCGGCTATGGCTTTTTCGGCTTCTGCTCGGAAGCGGTCAAATGCGGCGTAACGCACGGGAGAATGGATCCAACCCGCCGCGCAGAACCGGCAGCCGCGACCGCATCCTCGGTTAGTTTCCACCAGGAGCGACTCGCCGAATTCAGCCTCGGGGGAAAAGAGGACCGACACAGGAACCGGTGCGCTCTTTGAACGCCGTTTCGCAGCACGAACAGTCCGCGGAAAACCCGGTTCAGGGTCGATAGCGTGGATCAGACCTGTACCCGTGAAAGTGAATCGATACGCGGAAGGCACGTACACCGCGGGTTGATCTCGGAACTCCCTGAGAAACGCGGCGCGGTCGGTGGGACGGCCCCCGCGAGCACGGCGGAATTCCGCGATGCGGTCGAAGAGTGCTGTTTCCACCTCTTCCGGTTCATCCTCGATTTCGCCGACGAAGATCAGGTCCGTGAATGCTGCCAGCGGTTCGGGATTGATCGAGACCGACACTCCTCCAGCCACGACCAGCGGATCTGAAGGTCTCCGGTTTGTTTGCAGGGGAGGGATACCACCGGCAGACAACATAGCCGGAATAGTGGGATAATCGTTTTCAAAGGGCACGGAAAACGCGATCACGGGGAAGTAAGACAACGGCCGCGCGTGCTCTTCGGAGACCAAACGGCTGATGGCTCCTCCGCGGCGAGCTGCGGTTTCAGGTAAGAAAAATCGTTCGGCGGAAAACCGAGGATGCGAGTTGAGGTAATGGTAGAGGTGCTGAAATCCGAGGTTGGCCATGCCCACCCGATAGACGTTCGGGTAAACAAGTGCCACGGGAAGGGAGGCGCCCGGTTGTTTACGGACTGCTCCCTTCTCCCGCGGTCTTGTCATGGGCGGGGTTACAGGTCGGCCTGCTTACGCAGGAACGTGGGGATGTCGAGATCCTCGGCTCCTTCCGAGCAGTAGTCGTCAACGAGCCCGAGGTGGCGGCTGCTCTTTTCCCTTTTGGATTGCCGGATAAATGCAGGGAGCTGCACGTCCCGTGATTCGCCGGGGATGATGGTTTTTGCGGGGTGCTTTTCCTGCTCCATTTCGTCGTATTGGACGGTCACCGGCCTGACAACGTGTTTTCGTTCGTCGGTAGAGGCTGAGAGCTGCACGTCTCTCCCGAAACCTGTGGCAATGACGGTGACGTTGACCGCGTCGCCCATGTCTTCGTCAATTACTGCTCCGAAAATAATATTTGCGTCATCGTGGGCTTCGCTTTGGATGACGGAGATCGCGTCGTTCACTTCGGCCAGGCTCAGGTTTGACGAACCGGTAATGTTGATCAGTACTCCTCGCGCGCCCTCCATGCTGATTTCGTCAAGCAGAGGACTGTTGATGGCCATTCGGGTGGCTTCTTCCACTCGGCCTTCGCCTATGCCGGAGCCTGTGCCCATGAGCGCGACGCCTTTCTCCTGCATCACCGTCTTCACATCTGCGAAGTCGAGATTGATCAGACCGCTCACTGTGACCAGATCGGATATTCCTCGGACACCTTGCAGAACCACATCGTCGGCCTTTCGGAAGGCTTCAAGGAAAGAAATATCCTTCTTGAGCGAGAGAAGACGCTGGTTCGGTATGATGATGAGCGTGTCCACTTCTTTACGGAGGAGGTCGATCCCTAGCTCGGCCTGGCGCATACGTCTCCTGCCCTCGAAGACAAAAGGCTTGGTAACTACCGCGACGGTGAGTGCGCCAATCTCTTGCCGCGCGATCCTGGCGATTATAGGCCCGGCTCCGGTCCCGGTGCCTCCTCCCAACCCCGCGGTGATGAAGACCATGTCGGAGCCTTCCAGGACATCTTTGATGTTCTCGTAGTCCTCGTTGGCCGCGATCCTACCCACTTCCGGATCTGCGCCGGCCCCGAGACCTTTCGTATGTTGGGCTCCAATCTGGAGTTTAATCTCCGCCAAATTGGCGCGGAGCGCCTGGGCATCCGTGTTGGCCGCGACAAAATCAACGCCGCCCAAGCCGGAACGTATCATATTGGTGAGAGCATTCCCGCCTCCGCCTCCCACACCAATGACCCGAATAAGCGCACTTCGCTCAGAGGACACTTCGAACTCCAGCATTGCCGGAATACCTCCCGAAACCAAGAATCACGAGCGCAACAAACCTAATCTTCCAAATCTCCTTGAACGCCCCTCTTTTTAAAGGGGGAT
>JBMOME010000183.1:0-9753 GCA_049323095.1 Thermodesulfobacteriota bacterium | reverse complement strand
GCTGCTTGTTCCGGCCGATCCGGATACGTGTAGAGCTCAACAGTGACGAATCCTTCGTACCCGTGACGCGTCAGCGTGGCAAGCAATTTCGGGAAATCCATGTCGCCGGTTCCTGGAATGAGATGGTAATGCTTTGTACCTTTAATATCCTCAATGTGCACGTGGAAGATTCGCGAGCCGAGCCCGCGGATGACGATTTCAGGATCTTCACCCAAGACGTGGCTATGCCCCAGATCAAGGTTTGCTCCAAGATGCGGCGAATCCATCGCCTCGATAAGGGCTGCCAGCTCTTCGTATCGTTCGACGAGCAGGCCCGGTTCGTACTCGATCCCTATTCGAACAGATCTTTCAGCCGCGTATTCGAGCAGCTCCTGCAAAGAACCGTGCAACAGCACCATGGATTTTGTGGGCAGAATGCCGGACACCGGTCGGCCGGACGTGATGCTCACGGTCGGGGCGCCGAGCGATGCTGCGATATCAACGCACTTCTTTGAGTAATCGATTCTCCAGCGTCTCAAGTCCGAGTCCGGATGAGCGAGCGAAGGCTCAAAGAGCGGTTCCCAGAAAGCTCTCCCGTAATACCCCACAGCGGTGTTTGCATTGATATTAGCGACGTGCAGCTCGGTTCTGTCCAGCAGCGCCTTCAGCCGTTCAAGGTCCGCTTCGGTAACGGAGTCGGCGTAGAGGTGGGGAATGTCGGCTAGAAGTTCCACGCCCTTGTATCCGACCGAGGCAATCCGTTCCACTGCCTCGAAGACGGAATGCTTCACAAACGCGTTAGTGCTGAACGAGAGTTGCATCGCGGGCTCAGTCAGATCCCGATGGGTTGTTTGGCTCGATTCGCGTAGTCCACAAGCATACTGAATTGCTCGTAAAGCCGGTGCTCTTTTGCACCAATGGGGGATTTGAAATAGCAGGCCAGGTGAGGCATAAGACCGGCCTCGCCTCGGCGTTTGGCATAGTCAGCCAGTCGGACAAGATCCAGAACCAGAGGAGCGGCCAGGAGCGAGTCGTAACCTTGCCAGACAAACTGGAGGGACATCCTGGCGCCAAGAAAGCCCCGAAAATGGATATAGTCCCACGCCACCTTCTGGTCGCCCAAGGAAGGCACGTAATTGATGCCAACCTGCGAATGGGGCCTGTATCCAAGCACTCTCGACAGCGTGACATCCTTTGTCTTGGTCTTTGATTCCTTGTTTTGCGGATGGTCGAGCACGCGACCGTCCATGTTTCCGAGGATGTTATAACCTTCCCAGCTTAAGACCTCCAAGTTCCGGCACAGGAACATGGGGGCCAGAGCTGATTTCACCAAAGTCTCCCCTGTTTTGCCGTCATTTCCCATCACGGGCACACGCTTGTGCTCGGCAAGTTGGACCATAGCCGGAAAAAGTGCTCCGTTTGAAGGAGTGAAGTTTATGTACGAGCAGCCCGACTGGATTGCAGCGTAGGCATAGATCGTGCTGGCCCTTACTACGTCTTCGGAGTCGTGATCGAGACGCTCCTCAAACGCTGCAAGGTCGTTGTGGCATTCAGTGAGTTCAAGCGGGGGTTCTGTGGAAGCGAGGTTCACCACGACCACATCTGCCAGCCCATTTTTGGCCTTAAACTGCTCAAGTTGGTTCATCACCTCTGCGATTTCGTCGCGCACGGACGTGCAGCTGCCATCCGGGCAGGAAGCGAGCCTCGAAATTGCTTCCCCGCAGTTCTTTGCGGAACCCACGGAGACATTCTGTTCGATTTCTGCTAAGTCGTCGTCCAATTCGTTCAGGATCCCCGTCGGAATGCCTGCCGTCTCTTCGACCATGTCTCGACACGCGTCCCGGATGCTCCCCTGGCGGATGTCACACCCAGCGAACTCCAGCGCGTTCACGGGGACCAGCCCCAGCCTGTCAAAAGGCTCGGTTGTCGTGATCATGCCTGTGGATTCGATAAGACCGCGTCTGAGCGCGAGAGCGCCAAGGATGACAGCAGACGAAACAGAGCCCAAGGCACCGATCAGCCAAACGCCTATTTTGTTTTTATTCATGACCTTCCTGCGTGAGATGAAATCGCTTTGCGACGGCCGTAAACTCCTTATCGGGTTTTCTCATAGGGAGTAGAACTTGGGCAAGAGGAGCAGGCAAAATCATGCGCGGGATATTCACCGTGGACACTCAAGAGTTCCTGTACGAAACTTCCGGGAATCCCGCACTGCCGCCGTGCTATAGTATATCTGACCCTCACCGGCTGGAGCAATACCTCTTGGGCAGGTTACTCGATGACTTCATCTGACACGACTCATCTCAAAGATATCCTCAAGGATGCCCAACTGATCAGGAGTTTTGTGAGAGAAGGGAACAAAGCAAGCTTCCCGTCCGACCTCATGCGCCGACAGGCTGTGATTGGGCGCATAATCAGCATGGCCGGATCGGCCAAGCGCCTTTCAAAGGAATTCAGGGCTGAGCATCCGGACATCCCCTTGGATACGGTCATTCGAATGGGCAACGCGCTGGTTCGTGAAGCTGAGAAAGTCCATCCTGAGGGGCTGTGGGAATTTGCGAAGTCGGTAGTGTTGGAATTGATACTCAAAGTCTCAAAGATCGTTCAGACGTGATTTAAGAACGAAGAAGAGAACGGCGAATTGGCGCCGTCTGAGAGAGGCATCTCTTTCGGCAATGTTTGCGACATGGGACGCGCGGATGTTTGGGCTTCGTGAGGGATGTCCGGTCGGCTATAATTATTCCTAGGGCGCGGGCGAGATTCCATCGCATTTCCCATAAAACGATCACGCCCTGAGATCCTGGTTGAGGGGAGGAAGCATGAAGTTCGTTGTCATTGGGGGAGACGCGGCCGGCATGAGTGCTGCTTCGCGTGCCAAACGGCACGTTCCCGACACGGATGTCATCGTGCTGGAGAAGACCAACGACGTCTCGTACTCGGCCTGCGGTATGCCGTACAATATTGCAGATCCGGCCCGCGAAATGGACGACCTGGTAGTCCGTTCGGCCGAGATCTTTCGGAACGAGCTGAAGATTGACCTCCGGCTGGGTCACACCGTGCAGCGGATCGATCGCGCGGCCAAGAAGGTGACGGGCACCACAAGCGAAGGCGCTGAGTTCGAGGTGGAATATGACAAGCTGCTCATCGCCACCGGAGCGTCCTCGTCGGTGTTGGAAGTGCCGGGCAACGATTTGGATGGGGTGGTAACGTTGAAGTCGCTCGAAGACGGCCGCTTGATCAAAGATTACATTCAACGCTTTCAGGTGCAAAGGGTGATGATTGTGGGCATAGGGTACATCGGCATGGAAATGGCCGAGGCGTACCATGCTCTGGGCATCCGAGTGGATATGACAAAGCCTGGGCAACGGCTCCTGCCGTGGATGCCCGAGGAAATCGCGAGGGTCGTCAAGCAGGAGCTCCTGAATCAGGGCGTCTTGCTCCATCTGGGCGCCGCGCTGGAGAAGATCGAGCGCTCTGACGGCGGTCTCAAGCTGATCTTCAGTAATCATGAGGCGGTAGAAGTTCAGATGGTCCTCATGGGAGTGGGCATCAAGCCCAATTCAGGACTGGCAGCGGACGCAGGGCTGGATCTGGGCCCTGCCAATTCCATCGCTGTGGATAAGCACCTCAGGACCAGCGATTCGGACATTTATGCCGCGGGAGATTGTGCTGATGCTTTTAACGTCATCACCGGCCGCCGGGTTTGGGTGCCTCTCGCGCTGCGAGCCAACAGGGCGGGCTGGGCTGTAGCGGACAACCTGAGGGGAGAAGCGCCGGAACTCCCCGGGATCGTCGGTACCGCGGTCTTCAAAGTATTTGGTCTCGAAGTTGCCCGCACTGGGCTCAGCGTGAAAGAGGCACGTGACGAGGGCTTCGATCCTGTGGAAGAGGTTATCACGAGCAGCACCAGGGCTCATCGGCATCCCGGAGCTGGAACGATTCACGTGGCCTTGGTGGGGGACCGCAAGACAGGGCGACTCCTGGGGGGTGTCATGGTCGGAACCGAGGGAGCCGCTCACAGGATAAATGCTGTGGCAGTCGCGCTGCATGCGGAAATGACGGTTGCGGAATTCTGTCAGTGCGATCTCGCATATGCGCCGCCGTTTTCGCCGGTATGGGACCCGGCTTTGACTGCGGCAAACCAGCTACTCAAGGCTATGGGCTAAGAGCGGGGCTGGGGAAGGCTTTCGGAATCTGTGGCACCCCTTTGAACGAAAGGGGCCTATGAAGTCGATGCCTTCAGTGAGGGCCGGTTTCAAGAATTCGTTTCAAGAGTCCTGGTGCAGAGTATATCGTGCTAAGATGTACGGGTGGCCGGGACGTTATACGTCCCGGTGCCGAAGGCACAGGAGGCTTATTCTCTTACTCGCCTGTCGAGAAGAGGAGCCAAAATTAGTATATGGGGCCGAATGAACCTCCTGTCGCTTCGCGACCCCGACGTATAACGTCGGGGCCACCCAGATGGGACCGTATTGATTTATCGCAGCGCGAGCTGGGTCGGGGTCGCGGTTTTGAGTCAGCTTCTTCAAACCCGACCCTACAGAGGACGAGGTGAATTGCCAACCCTCGCGGGCTAGATGATGAAACCGCTACAAGACAAATTAGTCACTCCACGATATACTGCCCGGTTCATAAATTCGCGCTTGTATGGAGTAATTGTTCTCGACTTCCTGGTGAAGGGTGACAGCCACCCATGCCCGTATGCCCCTGGTAGGCGTGCGCGAGAGGAAGCTTTCAGGGCCGCGGATATACCGTCAGACCTGTATCATGATCTCATGGACATCGGATTCCGGCGGTCGGGCCGTCTGTTCTATCGTCCTACGTGTGACAACTGCAACGATTGCCATGCCTTGCGCGTGCCCACCAGGGATTTCAGATTCACCAAATCTCAGCGCAGGGTACTCAGAAAGAATCAAGACATCCGGGTTCGGGTGAGTCGGCCGGTCTTTTCGCAAGAAAAGGAGCTGCTGTACCGCAGATACCTTGAGTTCCAGCACCCGTCGACAAATCAGGACAACCCTGGAGATCTTGAGCGCTTTCTGTACAAAACGTCGGTGAGCACTGTCGAGCTGGAATACAGGCTCAAAGGCCGTTTGGTGGCAGTGGGCATAACGGACATCTCTGCGAGATCCCTTTCCAGTGTGTATACGTACTTTGATCCTGAGTCTTCAGAACGCAGCTTGGGAACCTATTCCGCTCTTCGAGAAATACTTTTTTGTCGAGAGATAAAGGTACCCTTTTACTACCTCGGATATTATATTTCGGAATGCCCATCCATGAGCTATAAGGCGCGATTCAAACCGCACGAGCTTCTTATCTCGGACAATGAATGGGTGAGGGTGGAGCGCGGCCATGAGCCGGAATAGTATGTCTCTTGTCATTCACCGACTTTCTCGAAAGACCGGTGCGTTAGGAAACTACGCCAGGCTGCGAACTCGGAAGAGGGACGCAGTGGTGCGACTGTACTTGCCCGTGTCCCATGATCGCAA
The DNA here is from genome assembly GCA_049323095.1 of Thermodesulfobacteriota bacterium. Taxonomy (GTDB): domain Bacteria; phylum Desulfobacterota; class Desulfomonilia; order Desulfomonilales; family Desulfomonilaceae; genus VGSG01. Next base: position 4,285 of record JBMOME010000183.1, on the reverse strand, counting down.
AGTGCTTCTCTGGGGGCAGGTCTAGTGTCTCCCCGGCGGCTGAGGCATTCTCTCCGTGCCGACGGGCTCTACCAATTCTTGGAATGCGCTTCTTCGATGAGCTCCGTTTTTCTTGTAACCGGGAAATATCCTATGGAGCTAAAGATGCCCTATCAGCGGCTGTTTGATTCGCTGCCATTCGAGAAGCCACATAAAAGATTGCCCGCACTATCAAGTGTAGTGCAAATAAGCCGACAAACACGGCCACGTCAAGCGCGATAATCAGAAGTCCCCCCAAGTTCTCTTCTCCACTTAATCCAAGAAAAAAAACTGACGTGAAGATGCTGACGAACATCCCAATCAGTAGTGAAACATTTCTGCCTGTGGCCGACAAAACGGCAGATCCTACCCCGTCTTTGACATGAGTGGCCGAACGGATATTGATGCTCAAAGTGTATACCAGAGCAAGCACCACCAGTGCATATCCTACAAAGAATGGAATCAGGAACAGGAAATATATGACATTCAGGCCGGTGCGGCTGGAAATACGCGATACCGGTACCTCAACTAAAAGGCCGACCAGAATCAGTATCGGCAAGAGCCACTTGATCAGGACCAACAAGAAGTTTCGATCATGCGATCTGGACTCTGATCCGAGCACCAGAAAATTGTAAATCACGAGCAAGATAGCAGCGTTGAGGAAGAAGTAGTTAACCAGGAACAACTTCGACAGGAATGTCTTGAGGAAAAGGAGAGCTATGCCGAGAGTCGTCGGGTACCAAGGTATGGACAGCCATTTCATGAGAAATGCATCGAAGACATGTTGAAATGAGAGCCCGTAAAGAACGCCTACGACGATCGCTAGGAGAAGAAACCATCGGGTGCCGTATTTTCGCAAGTAGGTCTCCACCTTTCCTTACAACTGGTTGCAAAACCACTATGGAACAGGAAGATGTCGTGTCACATTGTAGGGGCGGTTCACGAAGCCCCCCTACAACGTGAGACAAGATCTTGCTGGCCCGCAATGGCCTTACAACTAGTCGTATTAAATTACTTGGGTCGCCTCCAGAACGGGCCGGTCTTTCCCAACTCTTTGAGCGTGGCCAGCATGTCCATGACATACTCTCGACTGTGAGACACCCAATCCGGGTCCATGCGTTTGCGAAAATACCTGCCTGAAAAGAGCTTCACCAGATCGTTCAGCCCGATAATTCCTTCTTCGGTTCCCGGCACAAACTGAGCCCAATCTTTAATATGCTCTTCCGACCGGAAGAGGTTCATGGTGCTTCAAGCGTGTGCAGCATCTTCAAACCATTTCCAGAAAGGAATCGCCACATACGCGGTGACACCTTCCGGCTCCACACGAAGCAGGGACCCGTCGCGAATCTCCACCGCGATCGGGAGCCCGCAATCGAGGCAAGGGCAATCGATACGAACCGTTTTTCCCGGAAAGAGCCAGCAAACTGCCAGCGCTTCAAATCCTCACTGGGCAAACCATTTCTGTTCACCGTCAACAGTAATCCTGTATTGAGTGGGCAGGTTGTTGAACGGCGCAAAAGACGCAATCAAGCTCGTATTGGGATACACCCATCCCGGTATCCCCGCGGAGAACAGGTCATGAACCGCTTTCCGACCTGCCTCCATGGACAGCCCCAACTCCTTGGCAATCTCCGTGTAATGCGGAGCTTGCCCGGTTTCAACCATTCGCTTCATGATGACCTCGAAGGTCTTGTCCAGAGCGCTCGCGTCGGCCATGCTTGGCTACCTCCTCGAATTCATGGGAATACACCTTCAGCATACCTCGCCAATCCTTTGTCGATCAAGCAGGATCTCTTGTCTATAGTCGCAGGGCGATTTGAGAGCGGTCATACGAGATGGCTTTATGCACCCTACGATGTTCACTACAACGGGCTGAGAATCTCTTGAACGAAAGTCCGACGGCCTTGCGTCGTCCGAAGTGAAGGAGATTCTCAGCCCCCCGGGATTGACCTGAAACACGTAAATGCCTATATATTGGGGAAAGATTGAAGGCGGACATGTTTCGCCGTGGGGAAGGACTTTCGACCATGGACGACAAGGATCAGATCACGGGAACGAATATACCGGATCCCAAAGAGATCGAAAAAGAGATTAACGAGTATCTGTCGAGCAAATATGGCAATCGGATCAGAGTGATGGGCACGCAGATCGGGCCGTGGCCTGGCGCTGCGGAGAGCGGAACCGGTCAGGAAGTGGCCGAAGAATCGGGAGTATCGTCCATCCGTTTCGACATGAAGCCTGCGGAGCTGCATGAGTGGCTGGATCGGTTCGTGATTCGGCAGGATGATGCCAAAGAGGTTCTGGCAACCAAGATCTGCACTCATTTCAACCGGATCCGCTACTTTCAGGAAAAGGGCGAGAAGGACGATTTCGAGGGCTTGGATCGTATCAAGAGCAACGTGATCCTCATCGGCCCCACGGGCGTTGGCAAGACGTACCTGATCAAGTTGATTGCACGCAAGATTGGAGTGCCCTTTGTGAAAGGTGACGCGACCAAGTTTTCCGAAACCGGGTATGTGGGTGGCGATGTGGAAGACTTGGTGCGGGACCTGGTGCATCAGGCCGACGGTGACATCGACAAGGCCCAGTACGGAATCATCTACATTGATGAAATCGACAAGATTGCGTCGGCCGGCAATGTGATTGGCCTGGACGTGTCTCGATCAGGTGTGCAGCGCAACCTGCTGAAATTGCTAGAAGAAACTGAAGTTGACCTCAAGGTGCCGCACGATCCGGTTTCTCTCATGGAGGCTGCCGCGCATTTCCAGAAGACCGGTAAGAGGATCAAGCGGACTATTAACACTCGGAACATCCTCTTCATCGTGTCGGGCGCTTTCAACGGCCTGGAAGAGATTGTCTCACGAAGAATGGCTCGTGCCGGCCTCGGGTTCCGTGCTGTTCTGAAGGAGAAGGATACGAGGCGCAAGCTTCTGCCTGAAGTGAAACCGGAAGACCTGATCGAATACGGCTTTGAATCTGAATTTGTCGGCCGTCTCCCGGTGATAGCGGTGCTCCAGGACTTGGATGAAGACGACCTGTACAAGATCTTGAAAAACCGGCATTCATCGGTAATCACTGCGAAGAAGCAGGACTTCAAAGCGTACGATATCGATATTCGGTTTACGGACGGAGCTCTGCGGAAGATCGCGGCTAAGGCCCATGAACAGAAGACCGGCGCGCGGTCCCTCGTCAGCGTGATTGAGAAGGTCCTGGTGGGGTTCGAGCGGCAGCTACCATCGTCCGAAGTGACCCGCGTCTGCGTCACGGACGAAACCGTGGAAGATCCGCGGGAACATCTCCGACAGGTGCTTGAGAATGAGCTGCACCCCGCAAGATGCGAGCTCTTCGACGAAATGGACGTGCTCGAACGAGCCGAACTAGTCCAGGAACTCGAATCAAGAGCCCAGGAGTTGGAAATCCGATTCGGGAAAAGCCTGACTGGTTGGCGACTGGAAACCGTAGTGGACGCGACGATCAGGCAGGGGATGGCGCCGGAGTCTATGTATCAGCGGTTGCTCAAAGTAGAGCGTGAGATGCAGGCCTTTGAGCAAGAGTTCGAACACCTGTACAGCCTTAAGATACGTTTCTCAGAGGACGCGATCAAAGAGTTGTCGAGCCTGGTGCTCAACGGTTCGGAAGAAGCCCTGATCGTGTGTCGAAAGATCTTCCAGAATTACCACCACGGCCTGAAGCTGGTTATGGAACGGACCGGGCAAACTGAGTTCACCATCAGCAAAGAGGCGGTCCAGAACCCGGAACGCTTCCTCAACGAAATGATCCAGCTCACCTACCGCCAGATGGAGGCCGAAAGAGCAGGCGCGTAAAGCGGTCTTGTCTCTGAGGAATGAGTCCGAGGGTACCCCTTGACGAAGGGTGCTTCCTCGGACTCGTTTCGTACCCAATCCCGGAATCTTGGCTGGTTTCAAGCCTTAACCGCGTGCCGTCTGTCGGCATCGCGAGTCAAGTGAACCGATTTGGAGGCTGTCTCAAAACTACGACCCCACCCGAGATCGTTCTACGATCAGTGAACCGGATCCCAACTGGGTGGCCCCGACGTTATACGTCGGGGTCGCGGAGCGACAGGAGGCTTGTTCGGGTGGATATACCACTTTTGGCCTTTTAGTCGACAAGCCGGCAAGAGAATAAACCTCCTGTGCCTTCGGCACCGGGACGTATAACGTCCCGGCCAGTGCGCCTGCGGGCGTACTTAATCAGAGAGGTGCAAGTCCTCTCCAGGTATACCTTCTCCGGCCTGTAACCGACTGTA
>JBMOME010000182.1:0-9867 GCA_049323095.1 Thermodesulfobacteriota bacterium | reverse complement strand
CTCGACTCCAGTGTGGGGGAGGGAGGGTCAAAGGGGATTCAACGATCAGGCTACTCTCTGCACCCGTTTGTGCAGCTGAGAAGCCGACCATCACGCCCCGCGGCCGCCCGGATGGGTGGAGTGTGGACCGCCGGGCTGAGTGCAAGGAGGCGTAATCTCGCCGTAACCGTACTCGTGTTTCTGTTCCTCCCAGATCGGGTCGAAGAGCGCCCGGACGTGCCTGCCGTATTCGTCCAGGTCGTCCTTGATCTTCACCAGCACATCTTCCGCTCCGTCGTGTGTCGGGTACGCCTGGCAGGAGCGAACGATATCTCTGAAGATGTTGGGATTATCGATGATCATGCAGGGAGTGAGGAGGTTGTCCGAGTACGGTTGCTTGGCACGGATCGCGGTGAAGAACTCGCTGGCCAAAACCTGCTCCAAGCTCTTATCAAAGATCTTGTCCACTGCCATGTGGGTGAAGACGCATGGCTCCACATCGCCGTTGGCGTTTATGTGGATGTAGTTTCTGCCCGCGGCTATGCAGCCTCCAACGTACGGCGCGTCGTTCCAGAAGTCGGCAATAAAGATGGGGAATTTATCCCGCAAAGCCGCGCCTCTTCCCCTCAAGTACGCCCTCTGTTCGGGACTGGGCATCAGGGATGTATCAGGATCCTGTCCCACCGGCATGAAAAGGAAGAACCAGCAGACCATTACGCCCTTTTTCCATAGATGCTCAAAGAAATCATCGCTGGTGATCTTCTCCACATTTTTGCTGGTAACCGTCAATGACGTACCGAACGGGACACCCCTGGACTTGAGCCGATCCATTGCATCCATGACTCGCTGAAAAACCCCATTTCCGCGCCGCGCGTCCGTGGCTTCCTCAAAGCCTTCCAGGCTTATTACCGCGCCCGCATTGCCCAGCCGGTAGAGCGAATCGGCCACCTCGTCGTCAATAAGCGTGCCGTTCGTGTAGAACATGAAGAACATATCATTGTGCTTTTCAATGAGCGGGAAGAGATCCTCCCGACGAGTCAGCGGTTCACCTCCGCTGAACACGATGAACAATATGCCCATCTGTTTTGCTTCCGTGAGGATGCGGTCGAGAAGCTCGTAGGGCAGGCCCTTCTGTCTATAGTACTTACCGGAGTAACATCCAACGCAATTTAGATTGCAGGCCATGGTGGGGCTAATTAGGAGAGTAAAGGGCGGTGCGAACCCGTGCTTTTGGGTGAATTCGTCTCGGATTGCGGAACTGCGCATCAATCCGTTGATGAAGAGGGTCCGAGCTACTACTTTGAGGCAATGGGGCGAGAGCTCGGTCATAACCCTCTTGAACATGCGAGAGGCTTGGCTCTCCGTCCCCTCGCGCAGGCTCTCAATTACTGCCTGAATAGCTGCGTTGGCTCTTTCTCCTTCAACGAGCCTCGAACTCAACAGGGCCAACTTCATGTACGTTTCGGGCGAGACGTGGGTGACTAATTCGACCATCGCCCGGGCCACTTGGTCGCGCGTCATCGACTTCACTCGCTCGATGAAATCCATAGCACGCCTCCTTGAGCCGGCCGTTACGTGTGGGTATGTGAGTTGATACGGTTGGTCTGTAGGTTCGCCCCCTTTTGCGGTACGCCCCCGCTCTGATTCGCCCCCATTTTCAGAGTGGATTGGTAGACTTTGTATGTATCTTACACCCACATGGATACGCGATCAAATTTTTCCGTGCAAATCCTTCCGCGTCGGCCACAAGACCCTCCGACGAAGATGATCCCATCACGTAGGGATATTGTAAAAAAGTTGGATTGTGAGCTGGCCCTCCGCTTAAGAGGTGGTTGACGCTGCGGGCCAAGTAATGCATCTTACTGCTCGCGACGCTTATCGCTTGAAAGGAGTGTCAGTTGTGAGGGTGCTTTCAGGCATACAGCCTTCCGGGTCTCTACATCTAGGCAACTATCTGGGCATGATGAAACCCATGCTCGCATACCTGGACCAGTCAGAGCTCTTCGTCTTCATCGTCAATCTGCACGCGCTCACGTCGGTTACCGAGGCGGCTAAGCTGTCCCGGCAAACCCTGGAAGCGGCGGCCGATTTCCTTGCCCTGGGCCTGGACCCCGATCGTTGCTACTTCTGGGTGCAGTCGGACGTTACGGAAGTGGTAGAGCTTTCGTGGATATTGACCTGCATAACGCCGATGGGACTGCTTGAGCGCTGCCACTCATACAAGGACAAAATTTCTAAAGGCATACCGCCAAACCACGGCCTGTTTGCCTACCCTGTGCTCATGGCTGCGGATATCCTCCTGTATCAGACCGACGTAGTTCCGGTGGGCAAAGACCAGAAACAACACCTGGAAGTGACTCGAGACATCGCCATTCGGTTCAACCACCTCTTCGGCGAAACCTTCAGGGTTCCCGAAGCGGAAATCAGCGACGAAGTCGCGACAATACCGGGCATCGACGGCCAGAAGATGTCCAAGTCATACGACAATACCATCGAGATTTTTCTGGATGAAAAGACTCTTCGAAAAAAGGTAATGAGCATAAAGACCGATTCCACTCCTGTTGAAGACCCAAAGGACCCGGATACGGATAACCTTTTCCAAATCTACCGGCACTTTGCGCCACCCGAGCGAACCACGGAGGTCCTGAGACTCTATCGAGAAGGAGGCGCCGCGTATGGTGAAATCAAAAAAGAACTGACCGGCATCCTCTGGGATTTCTTCCGTGACGCACGGGAAGAAAGGGAACGGCTCGTCAAGGATCCCGGTTACATACGCGAAGTGCTTAAGAAAGGAGCGGAGAAGGCTCGGTCGGTCGCGCTTCCCACTATCGAGCTGGTGAGAGAGCGAGTAGGGGTGAAGTATTGAGGCAATCCACAGGTTTCCGGGACCAAGATATCAAGGAAGTGGTCGAAACCCTTCGCGCAGCGGTCGCGGGCATGCAAGTGCCTGTGGCAACCGAAATCGCCCGAAAACGGCGGGACCCTTTCCACGTCCTCATATCAACTATTCTGTCCTTGCGGACCAAAGATCAGGTCACTCGTGAAGCCTCCAAGAAGCTGTTCGCGAAGGCAGACAGCCCGAAAACTCTTCTCTCCCTTACTGAAGACGAGATCGCGCGACTAATCTACCCGGTCGGCTTCTATCGCACCAAGGCTCGGACGATCCGCGAGGTGTGTCGGGAGCTCCTTGAGAAGTACAAAGGTCGGGTCCCGGATGACCTGGACGAGCTGCTCAAACTCAAAGGCGTGGGCAGAAAGACCGCTAATCTCGTCATCACCCTTGGTTTCGGCAAGCCTGGCGTGTGTGTGGACACGCATGTTCATAGAGTTTCCAACCGACTGGGCTACGTGAAAACAAAGACCCCGGAACAAACCGAATTCGAGCTGCGAAAAAAGCTGCCAATAGAGTATTGGATCGAATTCAACGACCTCCTGGTTACCTGGGGCCAGAACATCTGCAAACCCATTTCTCCTTTTTGTTCCATCTGCAAAATCCGACCGTACTGCAAGCAGGTGGGTGTGACCCGCCATCGATAGATCCCGAAGCATGTCAAAAGAGGTCGAAACAACTCCGCATCCCGCCTATTTGATCGCAGTGGCCTTCTTCTCCGGCATGGCGATCATGGGAGTGGAGATGAGTTCAAGCCGTCTCTTGGCTCCGTTTTTCGGGACCTCCATTTCCGTCTGGACAGCGATCATCGGGTCCACCATGATCGCGCTCACAGCCGGATACTACCTTGGCGGAGTGATCGCGGAGCGGCGTCCGCGGCTGTCATTTCTTGGCAAACTCCTCTTTCTTGCCGCGGTCTTCATCATATTCCTGCCTTACATGGCTCAGCCCCTTATGGAGGTCGCACTGGCGAGGTTCGCTGGAACTTCTGCGGGTGCGTCATCGGGCAGCCCTTCATTATTGATTGCGTTGATTGTGTGCGCTGTGCTGATCTGTGCGCCCGTTGTGGTCCTGGGCATGACATCTCCCTTTCTCATTCGCCTGGACTCGCTCAGATCTCCTGAGGTGGGACGGATCTCGGGGAAGATTTTTGCGTTCTCCACGCTCGGCTCCATCGTGGGGACATTCCTGCCAGCCCTGGTTCTGGTGCCGCACGTGGGCACGCGGTTTTCATTCCTCTTCTTTGGTGGAACGCTATTGTGCGTGACTATATGGTCCGTGAAGCAGACCCGGCAACTTCTGTTGATTCTGGGCATGATCACGCTTGTCGCAGGTTTCCTGTTGGGTATACGCGGATGGAGCGGCCACCTTGGACCATACCTGCTCCACGAGGTGGAAACCTTGTATCAATACGTGCGGATCTACCGCGTTCCCGTACCGGGCAGAAATTCGGGCAATAACGGACAAGCCACATTCATACTCACCGATGCGGGCATGGGCATGCAGTCCATGTGGATTGACGGAAAGCCAAATACGGATTCGTGGCAAGATTTCTTCCCGGTGGTTCCAAGGATCTACGAAACGAGCACCGGCTCCATTCCTCAACGAATTTTGGTGCTCGGGCTCGGAGGCGCTTGCGCGCCCTATCTCATATCTCAGTTCTACCCTCGCGCCGCGATTGATGGAGTAGAAATAGACCGCGGCCTGATCGAGGCAGCAGAACCGTATTTCCCTTATTTTGCCGCGAGCGGCTTGAACGTTCATGTAAGCGACGCTCGGTTCTTTTTGAAGACGTGTAGGAAGCGCTACGATGTGATTATCGTCGATGTATTCCGACCCCCGCATATTCCGTCTCACATGGCGAGCAAGGAATTTTTCCGGGAGGCCAGGAGACATCTTACTGAAAACGGCGTCATTGGAATGAATGTGGGCTCCAAAGGAGAGCATAAGGTCTTTCACGGGATCGCCAACACGGTTGCCGCTGTTTTTCCTTATGTGTACTTCGCCCGACATCGTCTCGATGACGGCCCCGGGCTGTTCACGAACCGGTTTATTATCGCATCCAATAGGGACCTAGGACTGGAAAGGGCCGAGGTCGAACAGAGGGTCTTCTCCGTAAGTAACCACATTTGGCGTGACGTATGGGAGCAAATGCGCGATCCACGAGGCTTCGAGGTTCAGCAAACCTCATTCTTTCGCAAAGTAGCCTTCGACCCCGGTCAGCTCTGTTTTACCGATGACTTGTCGTCGTTGGAAATGGTTTCCGAACGAGAATTCTTTGGTCTGATTTTCGGGCGACGACGATAATAGGATGATGACGACCGCCTAATGTGCCGTCCCGCAAGTTACTTTAGCAACCTTGACACGGCCAGTACCTGAGTCCGTGTCATTGCGAGGACCCCGGACCCGATCCGGGGGACGAAGCAATCTCAATAACCTGTTGTGAAACGCCGTGAGATTGCTTCGCTGCGCTCGCAATGACAAATGGGGTCCTTCTCTGCCCCATCGTAACTCACGGAGGGGCTTCCACGGCCTGATATGCAAGGTACTTGCGGGACATGCCACTAGGTATCCAAGCTTCGCGTGGCGATGATCATTCCATTTGAGCGGAGTGGCAACGTCCGTGCTATTCCGGAGCGAGCCGCGTGGCTACAAGCTCGGCCAGGTCCATCACCTGGAGATTGTCCTGCAACGATTCCGCCTTGACCGCATCATCCAGCATTCTCGCACAGCCCGGACAAGCCACGGCCAGGACTTGAGCCCCCGTGCCCGCAGCTTCCCGTGCTCGTACTCGAGCCGGACTATGCGGGCCAGCGCCCAATATGTCGGTGAACACGTTTCCGCCACCTCCGCCGCAACAGAGCGCGTCTTTCTTGGCACGGTCCATTTCTTTCAACTGAACGCCGGGCAAGGCTCCGAGGATCTTTCTGGCAGCCTCGTACTCCTTGTTGTGTCTTCCCAAGTAGCACGGGTCGTGGAAGGTCACCGTCATCGGGAGTTCCGACCGCTTGAACCCTACCTTCCTAATTGTACGCGCCGCAAGCTGGCTGTAGTGGACGACTTCAAAATCTCCTCCGAGCAGCGGATATTCATTCTTGAACGCATGATAGCTATGGGGCGAAAGCGTCACGATCTTCTTGACGCCCAATTCCTTATACTTTCGGATGTTTTCTTCGGCGATCAGCTCGAATAGGCCCCTTTCTCCCATAGACTTGAGCTCGTTTCCGTCGCAGCGCTCTTGCGAACCAAGTATCCCAAAAGATATTCCCATAGTCTTCAACAGCGCGGCAACAGCACGGGCCGACTTCTGACCACGCTCGTCGTAAGACCCCACGCATCCGACATACAGGAGATATTCCTGTTCGGAGTAAGATTCCAGATCGAGGCCATCGGTCCATTTGGCGCGGTCGGCCTCCGGCAGTTTGTAGGGGTTGCCGTACAAATGGATGCTCTTGAAGTAGTCCCTGACAGCGGGAGGCACAGCACCCGTCTCGACGAGTTTTTCTCGGCCCTCAATCAGAGCCTTCAGAATATCATCCTTGAATTTCGGAAACACACAGTGCTCGACACAATTGGCGCAGGTGGCACACGAATAGAGGATCTCGGCAAAGCGCGGACTGGTCTTGATCTCTCCATCCAGCCATGCCCGCAGGAGCCACATCCGTCCTCCCGGGGAGTAGGTCTCGAAGCGGAAGTTCAAGTAGGACGGGCAGTTCAGGTCCGTGTAGTCGCTGGGCAACTTGCAGTATCCACACCGAAAACACCGGTGGAGGATATCAAAATGCTCCATCAGTCCACCTCCCAGTTACCGGGGTTCATGATTCCATTGGGATCCAGCATCCGGCGAACGCGGCTCATGAGTTCACGCGTATTTTCATCCATTCTTCGAAGGATCTGCTTCTGGGCTGGAGCTTCGGCTTTCCAAGGAATGCCGCCCATGTCCAGGGCACCTTTGTTGGTTTCTTCCAAGGCGGTACCGGCTCGTTTCACATCGGAGGGGTCCGCTCGGTTGAACGGATAGGCAAAGAAGAACATCATGCAGTGACCCAGTCCTATAATTCGAGCCCCCGTAGAATAGGTCGTACCGCAGCGCTCGGCGATATCGAGACCCATTTGATGGGCTTCAGGGAACAACTCAATGGGCATGATGGCCCCTACGTACTCGAACCCTCCTCCTTTCCTTACGTCCGCAAAACGAGTGAGTTGAGACGCCGGCGCTTCAAGAAAGGGCTTCTTCATCGGGGGTGGCAGCATCATGAAGCCACCTGTCTTCTCGTCCATGTACTTCCGGAGAGGAGCGCGAATGAGATTCTTCTTCCAGCCAAGTTCATCCTTGCTGTCTGCAGAGTAGTTCACATTGATGTGGATAAAGCCTTCGGCCCAGTCAGGTTTTGGGGTCATCCATGCGGATATGTCCTCAGCAAGCCCCACACCGGTAACGCGATGCAGTATGTCCGGGACGATCTCAGGGTCTTCGACCACAAAAACGCCCACGTCATTGAAAGGTCGGTTGGGATACAATCTTATGGCCAATTTTGTCACAACACCTGTAGTACCCGTCCAACCCAAAAACAGCCCGGCCAGGTCGGGAAGTGGAGCGCGCGAAAACCAGTATGGGCTAGTCGCACAAGAGCCGAGCCTGACGACTTCTCCCGTGGGCAGGACAGCCTCCATGCCGTTGAGCATTTCAGAGTGGAAGCCGGCCGCGTGCGAAAGATGCCCTGAACCGTGAATGAGAACATTTCCACCAATCGTCGCGATAGGGGGTGCGTCCGGCACCGAATGCTTGAGGCTCGGGTGATGCTTCTTAAGATAAGCTTGGAGCATGCCCTGAGAAGCGCCGGCTTCGACGATCGCGTAACGGCTTGTTTCATTAACTTCCAAAATGCGGTTCATCCTTTTCATATCTAGGACGACTCCGCCTTTCAACGGCCTTGAGAGGCCTGAAAGGACCAGTCCTCCTCCCATAGGGACTATCGGAATGCCTTTTCGGTTGGCCAGAAGGACTATTTGCCGAACCTCTTCCGTGCTGTCGGGCATGACGACAAAATCGGGATCGCATGGCTCCATTGTCCCTTGATCCCTGGAGTAGATGAACTTTTCTTCCGGTTCGTTTGAAACGTATCGTTCGCCGACGATTCTTGCCAGCTCACTGTAAGTCTCGTTCATCAGAACACCCCCCACCATTTTTCACCCAGGGCCGCGCGGCACAAATCGCTCATGAGTATCGGCATCAGGCCACGTTCCGCCGCGGCTTGGCCCATTGTGAAAAAGCAAGCGGGACAGTTGAACACGCACACGGTAGCGCCGGCAGCCGACATATCGTCGAGATTCTTCTTAAGAATGTCGTCCGCCAATTCCTCTCGCTGTTGAAGCCTGAGGATGCCTCCGCAGCAAAGTGCATTTTCGCGGTCGTATTCTCGATCAACCCTTTGCGCTCCCACACGTTCGAAGATCTCGTCAACCCAATGCTGAGTTTCCGGAACAAGCCTGTTTGAACAGGGCCGCTGATAGGCTACCCTCATGCCAAGCGGGCGGACCTGATCTTTCAATTGGGCAAGCTTTTCCGTGAGGAACTGAAAAAGATGAATCGGTTTGAAGGGCACATCAATGCCGAATGCCGGGGCCAACTGCGTGTACGTGCCGTAGCACTCGTCATGGTAGCAGATCACTTCTTGGGTCCCACTATCCCTGAGATAGTATTGCCATATGTTATCCACCACCTGAGGCAAGCGTTTTCGGATCGTGGAATTCTTGGCGAAATGTAACCACATGATATTGCAGAATATGTCGCTCCCCACAATGGTGGATACTCCCTCGAAAAGTTTCCCTTGAATGCATCCCTTGAGCATGGGGAAGTAGCACATGTTCAAGATCGGCGGTTGAACCTTTTCAAGGCTTATCCGCCCTTTTGGCGCCATCATTTTGATTTGTTGTTTCATCAACGGGACAGGGACGGGCCAAGTTTCGGACTGTTCTTGGCGATCAACGAGCAGGTAGAAAGGATGGTTGCCGTGAGGGCAGTACTCCTCGCAAGCGTAGCACGTGATGCAATCCTTGAGCACCTTGGAATCCTCGCCCCGAATCAGGCGCAGCCTTTCCTCTTTGGCTGAATCCCGATCCAAGGTCATGTACCGGCATTTCACGAGACAATCCACAGTCTCGCATTTCTCGCAAACAGCCTCATCGTATTTCAGTTCAAACAAGGTGCTGCCCCCCTTCCGCAGTCATTCTTTAATATCCTAGGTTATTAGTACCAGCCTGCTCAGGCTAATCCTGTCTCATCTTGTCAGATCCAGACCGATCTTTGCCCTTCTGGTACTCTTGCCAGTCCGTTGACCTTTCTTCAAGCTCGTAAAGCTTTTCCACGGCGAACTCCACATACCTCGCGCATTTCTCCTTCCAAATCCCTGAGGCAACAAACTTCTGGTACTCGCCGGGCTGGGAAAAATCGATACCAAGAAGGCTTCTGCAATTGATGTCACCAAAACTGTCGTTGAAGCTTTTGACCAACTCGGCGGCGAATTGGCGTATGGCAGTTCGCGACTGCTTAGCCCTCTCTTTATCCGCAAGTGAACACCGATGCCTCAGCCCGAGGGATACCAAGGATGCGGACACTGCACCGCACGGCGCTTGCTGCTGTCCACTTATGCCGGCCATGAAAGGGATGCAGGTCCAGAGGAAATCTTCATTTTCCAGGCCATATGTTTCCCACATAACTTGCAGGACTGCCGGCCCTCAATGATAGCCTTTTGTCATGAGTTCCGTGACACGAGCTTTTGCCTGATCGAGAGCTATCTTTGTCGGCATAGTGAACCTCCTTTGTCCGAGCTTTCCATTTAAACGTGAACTTGTATGGTTCACCGCGCTCGTGATCCGAACACCGCGCGGTAATGTCGAGCCAATGCAAACGCTGCGCTACGGCACGCGAACAGCCAGTGATCCGGGCTACAGTCCGGGGAGGGCCTTTCTGAAAAAGGATTGTTTCCCTTGCTCCG
>JBMOME010000181.1:0-10022 GCA_049323095.1 Thermodesulfobacteriota bacterium | reverse complement strand
CCCAAACAAAAAGCCGCGGTCCAGGCCGCGGCTTTTCGTTTGGGGCGAAGTACTTTTAGACGGTCGCCTCCTTTGCAGCTTCCGGTTCTTCAGCGCGAACCGGAGGCACAAAGTTTGGGACGACGGGGACCGTCATGTTCCTACCTACCGACTTCCCCCATGCTATAGCGATAGTTCGGTAACCTAGATGGGCGAACTTGGAGAACGGGAGATATAGTAACAGGGCCAGGACGAACATCAGGTGCACCATGTAGAAGAAATAGGCTCCTGAAACCGAGCCTGCCCATCTGCTCAGCTCGGTGATCAATCCGGTGGCGCCCGTGCCAAAGATGATCCAAAGGAAGAACCAGTCGAAATAGGAGCTGTTTCCCGCCTGCTCCGGATTGCCTATTCGACGCACCAACATAATAGCCAGGCCGACAACGAACGCGATCGCGCTCACGTTGCCGAGGATCTTGATGGGGATAGTTCCAGGGCCGCTTCGAGACGGTGGGGCCAGGTGCAGGATATCGATGTTGAACGCCACAATGGCCGTGGTCACGAAGAGGCCGATCATGCCCCAGAAAGTAAGGAAATGGGCGATGTAGCGGGTGTAATTCGCTTCGCAATCTTTGAACGTAGAATGCGGCAGGATCTCCTTCAGGGCCTCGATGAGGCTTGGCACAAATCCCTTGCGAGGTCCCTGCCCTGCCCCGGGGTTGTTCGCGTCGAGCATGGCCCAATAGTTCTTCAGGCTAAAGACCATGGAAACCGCCGCGAAGAGCAGGGCCAGGGTGTAGATGACCTGAATAGGAATGTAGCTGATGAACTCGCCGTAATGAACCGGTTTGGGCGAGCTGAAATTGAAGCCGTTGCTGAAGTAGGTCAGGAGCAAAACCACCAACGCGGGAATGCCCAGGGCAAGCACGGCCATGGACGATTCCCCGACCAGCGATCCCATGAATGACGGCCAGGAGAGCTTTTGGATGAGCATCTTCCGGATAGCTTTCAACACATCCGCAGGATACGCGCCCCTCGGACACAGGGTTGAACAGTCATTACACTGGTGGCAGAGCCAGACGTCCGGATCGTTCAAGAGACGATCCTTTAAGCCCCACTGGGCCCAGATCATCTCTTTGCGGGGATAAGGGGTGTTGTCCGGTGATATGCGGCAGGCCACCGAACAGGTGGCGCATTGATAGCACTTCTTCAGGTCGTTCGCGCCCGCCTTGATCAGGTCTTTAGTGAACTGCAGATCGGGTTCCACAATGATCTCGTTGGCCATGGGCTGACCTCCTTAGAAGCCTTTATACGGATTGGGATCGAATTGTGACAGTGTGTCCATGAACCCATTGATCATGTCCGGAAGCTTTCCGTACTCGTCAATAGACAACTGGAACAGTTGAATCCGCTCGGATTCGAGCACAAGTCGCTGGAGCGTTTCTGCGACCTTACTCACACGGTAGTTCGCCAACTCGCTCCCTTTCACGAAGTGGCACTGGTAGTCATCACCATACTGGCAACCGATAAGCATGATTCCGTCGATTCCCTTGGAGAGAGCGTCTGCGATCCAGACCAGGTTTATGTTTCCCAGGCACCGCAGCGGGACAAACCTGACGAATCCGCTGTACTGCGCCCTATTAATCCCCGCCATATCTACCGCTGGGAACGCGTCGTTTTCGCAGATGAAGACGATCACCCGCGGCTTTTCGGAGTACTCATCGGGTACGTTTACGGACTTGATCATGGAACCGATCATGTCCACTGAATGGTCTCTGAAAGAGATGATACGTTCCGGACAGGAGCCCATGCAGATTGCGCAGCGTCTGCACCGGGTGGGGTTGGGCAACGGTGTCCCGTCCGGTTTCTCGTCGTATGCGCCGAACGGGCATTCGTCCGTGCACCTCTTACACTGGGTGCACCGTGTCACGAACAGCTCGGGATAGGACTGATCGCCTGCCCTCGGATGAACCGCCTCACCGCGGGAAACCAGCTCCGCGCACTGGATCGCCTTGAGCGCAGCGCCCGTCGCGTCGCTCTCTGCTCCCTGGAAATCCATGGGCGATTTCACGCAGCCCGCGGCATAAATGCCGGTGCGCTGAGTCTCATAAGGGAAGCAGATGAAATGCGAATCGTTGAAGCCGTATGGATTCTTGGGCAGGAAGGGCCCCTGGCGGTAGCGCAGGTTGACCACGGCCGAGTCCTCGGTAACCGGAATCATTCCGGTGGCAAGAACCACCATGTCCACCTTGACTTTGAGCCGCTCACCGAGCAGCGAGTCTTTCACTTCAACCGCGAGTCCGGCCCCGTCACCGGATACGCCCAGAACCTTGCCGGAAGAGAGAAACACCCCGGGATCATCCTGCATGGTCTGGTAGAACTTCTCATACTGGCCGGGGGTCCGCATGTTTTCATAAAAGATGTACGCGCGGCCGTTCGGGTTGGATTCGCGCAGGTACTTGGCCTGCTTCAAGGTGACCAGGCACGTCACGTACGAATTGTTGAGGAACGGATTCTCGGAACTCTCCTCACGGCATTCCAGGAATGCGATGGAATTAACGTCCTTCCCGTCGGACGGCCTCTTTATCTTGCCGTTTCGTGCAAGCTCTTCCATCTGCACGTTGGTGATCACGTCCGGGTATTTCCCGTATCCGAGGCTCTCGAACTTTGCCGGATCATCCGGCCGCCAGCCCGCGGCCAGCACCACCGCGCCCACTCGCACTTTCTCGTGAGGAAAGTCGAGTGCAAGCTCTTCGCCTACTGCCCAGCCGCCCGCTGCAGCCTTTTCCTCCTCGGTTTGGGCCTCTGCGGTGCCTCCCTCTTGGGCTTGCTTTTGTCGCGCCAACTGGACTTTGAGCCAGGTGTCCTGTTTGTGGTTCAGTTCGTCGATCCATGGACCGTCAGGCCTGATGACCACGTCGAACATGCCCGGCGCGCCCGAGATCGCATACACGCGGGATGAAGCGAACACCTTGATGTTGGCGTTGGATGTTACTGCGTCTATCTTGGACTTGAGCGGCGAATCGACGAGCTGATCGTACGGCGGTTCTCCGGTAAAAGCTTTGGAAAACTTGTTGGCCCAGCCGCCAAGCTCTGCCTCTTTCTCGACCAGGAACACCTCGTACCCGGCATTGGCCGCGTCCAGGGCCGCGCTCAGCCCTGCCGCGCCGCCTCCGATTACAAGAATGGATTTGACAGTCTCCTCGGTGAACGGCGGTTTGTCCTGGTATTTGGTGACCTTGGTCAAGCCCATGCGGACGTAGTCCTCAGCCAGCATTTGGGTATCCTCGTGATTGGCCGGCTGGCACCAAACCACGTGCTCACGTAGATTGATCCGCTCGGTGATCACGCCGTCAAACTTAAAGACATCCTGGAATACCCTGGGCGAGGGGCCCGCTATCACTACAGCTTTGAGGCCTTCGCTTGCGATATCGCTCTTGATTATCTCGATCTTGTCCGGGTCGCTCCAGTAGGACTCGGCCTTGCAGACCGCGGGCTTGAACTCATCAGTGGCCACGCCTTTGAGCGCTTCTATGTCCAGGGCCTCGCCGATGCCGTAGCCAGTATCGATGTACAATCCGGTTTTCGGTTCCATTGTTCTACCTCCCCACCGCGTCCTGGATGGCTTTCAACGCTACGCCGGTCGCGTCCTGCATACAGGTGGCCACGTCCATCGGCCTTCTGCCGACTCCGGTGGAATAGATGCCGGGGCCTGAAACGACAAACCCGAACTCATCGTACGTCACTCCGGACGCCGGGACCTTGTCTACGCTGGTGTTCGGCTGCATGCCGGTGGCGAGGACCGCCATATCAAAGGTGCGGCGGATCTTCTGACCTGAAAGGATGTCTTCTCCCTCGAGGATCACGTCTTTGGTCGCGGGATCCTCGGTTATATTCACAATCTTGCCTTTGGTGAGCAAGATCTTGTCGTCCTGTTTGACTTTGTCGTAGAAAACCTCGAAGCGCCCGTGCGCTCTTAGGTCGATGTAGAAAATGTGCGCCTGCGCATCAGGATTGAACTCCCGCAGATACGTGGCCTGCTTGAGGGAAGCCAAGCAGCAGATAGACGAGCAATACGGGAGATGGTTGCGATCCCGTGATCCGGCACACTGGACGAAAGCCAGGTTGTTCACCTTCTTTCCGTCCGAGGGACGGACAATCCGGCCACCGGTCGGACCGTTGGGCGCCGCCAGTCGCTCCATCATCACATTGGTGATCACGTTCTTGCAGGTGCCGTATCCGAGCTTGGTCAGCTTCGTCGGATCGTACGGCCGCCAACCGGTTGCCCATACAATCGAAGCTGCCTTGATCTCCGCAGTCTGCGGTTGCGCGTCCAGGTTGAGTTTTATACCCTTGGCAGCGCAGGACTGGGCAAAGGCCTGGAATGCCGAATCGCCTTTGGCCCTGGCGAGCGCGACCTTGTCCGCTACGAGGTTCATTGGATACGCCATCTCGTAGGGCAGCCGGATCGCTTTCACCTTGTCCATCTGATAGTTAAAGTCGTTGGGAATTTCGACCGGGCAGTCTTCCACGTCTTTGGTGGTGGCTGTGTGGTCGTCAACATAACGGGGGTTGATCTTGAGGGTTACGGTGAAATCGCCGGGAGAGCCGCTGATGTTCTGGACCTCGGCCAGGGTATGAACCTTGACGTTCGGTCGCGATCTCAGTCGCTTGAAATTGATTTCCAGGCCGCAGGTGGGAGGGCACAACTTGGGGAAGTACTTGAACAACTGGGCGACTCGGCCGCCCAGGTAGGCCTGCCTTTCCACGAGTACCACGTCATAGCCGACTTCCGCGGCCTCCAGAGCGGCGGTCATTCCGCTAATACCGCCTCCGACAACCAGAATAGTCTTATTTCCTGCCATGCTTCCTCCCGGGCTCTCACAGAGCACTCCCTAGGCGGAGCCCTCAGCTCTCGTTCTTGCAGTAAACAATCCCGGTAACAATAAAGTCCGGGCGCCCCGAAGGACACCCGGAACTTCATTGGTGATCAA
Source organism: Thermodesulfobacteriota bacterium (assembly GCA_049323095.1). Classification (GTDB taxonomy): domain Bacteria; phylum Desulfobacterota; class Desulfomonilia; order Desulfomonilales; family Desulfomonilaceae; genus VGSG01. The sequence continues at coordinate 5,049 of JBMOME010000181.1, read as the reverse complement.
TTGTGATTAGACGATGTTGATGATGGGCACTTTCTTCATTTCCCACTGCCCGTTCTTGTAGGAGGCGTTGACGAAGCACTTCCAGTTCGCCTCGTCAATAGCAGGGTAGTCGGAGCGGAAGTAGTAGCCCGGCCAGCGGGTTTCCTCGCGGAAGAGGATGGTCCGCACGTGCGTCTCAGCCTGATACATCCTCTGGATGTTCTCATGGCAACGCATAAGCTCGTGCAGGTTCTCGGCAGCCAGCTTCTCGGAGTCTTCCTTGAGCCAGCCGATAAGCTGCAGAGCCCTCTCCAGCTTGGCCTTGTTGGTCTTGAAACCTGCTGTCACGCCGGCCGCGTACTCGTCCATGAGCTTCTGTAAGCGGAACATGAACATTTTGGGCTTCATGAACTCGGGGTTGATGTCAGGATCGCTCGACACCTTGCCGGCCTTCTCGAAGAGATCCAGAGGACGGAGGACTTTCTCTTTGAGCTTCGCCACATTGCCGGCGTCAACATTCGGCTGGGTGTTGTTTTCCAGCACGAACCGGACGATGGACTTGCCGGCCGCACGACCTTCGGCATGGGAGCCCGAAGAGAACTTGTGGCTGGAAGCGCCGGAAGCGTCGCCTGCGCAGAAGAGGCCCTTCACCGTAGACATGTACTCATAGCCCCAGAAGTACTCTTTCGGAGCCAGGTCCTTGGGACCACTTACCCACGCGCCGGAAGCACCGGAGTGGGAACCGATGAAGTACGGCTCTGCCGCTGCGATCTCGGAGGGCTTTTCCTCGGGCTGCACATTGGTGCCGGCCCACAGGATCGCCTGGGAGATGGTCATGTCGAGGAAGTCTTCCCAGGCCTCGGCCTCCAGTTCCTTCATCTTCTTCTTGTATTCCTTCGGATCGTCCTTGTACGTGTCGGCGATCTTGGCAATGGCCTCTTCCGTTCTCATGTAGATCGGGCCCTTGCCTTCGAACTCATCCAGCATACCCAGCCAGTTACGCAGGTTTGCGGGGATGGGTTTGACCTTGCCGTAAGAACCCCACTTCTCCAGCTCGTCCTTGCGCTCCACCATATACTCACCGCCCATCGCGTTGGTCGCACGGGACTTGAACAGGAGGAACCAGGCGCCGACCGGACCATAGGCATCCTTGAATCGGACAGGGATGAACCGGACTTCCTGGCAGGTCTGCTCGGCGCCGGCCATCAGGGTGAAATAAAGGCTGGAGCCGGAGTTCCAGGGCGGATACCAGGCCCGGCCAAGACCTTCACCAGCGCTCCTGGGCTTGAACACGTGGACCGCGCCACCCATTGCAGCCAGAACCGCTTTAGCCTTGAACACGTAGAACTTATCTTCACGGGTGCTGAAGCCCACCGCGCCGGCGATTCGATCGCCGTCCAGGAGGGGCTCGGTGATGAAGACGCGCTCGAAGTACTCGCCGCCACGCTGGGTCAGCGCATTCTTCGCTGCCTCGGCCACGATCACTTTGTAGGACTCGCCGTTGATCATGAGCTGCCAACGGCCTTCATGAACGTAGTTACCCTTCTCGTCCTTCCAGATCGGAAGACCCCACTTCTCGAACAGGTGCACCGTGGAGTCCACGTGACGGGCGATGTCATAGACCAGGTCTTCACGGGTAATGCCCATCAAGTCGTTCCGGACGTAGTTCACATAGTCTTCACAGGTGTTGTTGCCGCTGTTTATATCCACATACTGGTTGATGGCCGAAAGGCCCATTGCAACGGCGCCGGAACGGTCCATGGCGGCCTTGTCAACTAGGGTAACCTTAAGACCGTTCTTGTTGGCCCAATAAGAGGCCTCCACCGCCGCGCCGCAGGCAGCCATACCGCCACCACAGATCAATATGTCAGTGGTGATCTCAACAGTTTCAAAATTCGCCATCTCTACCTCCTAACCGAGTTACTTCTTGATGGTGGGAAGCGCATCCAGGCGGAGCGCGGCAGGCTCATTGTACAGGCACTGGCTTGCCAGATCCGTGGTGACCTCGCCAAAGCCGCCATCAGGCACTGCGGAACCTTCCGGAGTGGTCCGGATGGGGAACTTGAACCGCTTAACCATGCCGCTGCGGAATTTGACTGTCCACATGATGTCCTCGGAACCGCGCAGCGGTACCACGGAAGCGCCCATGGGAACGAAGTCGGCATAGCCGCGGACGTCAATAGCTTGCTGGGGACAGATCTTCACGCAGTTGTAGCACTCCCAGCACATTTCCGGCGCCCGATTCCAGGCCTTCATCTTTTCCTTGTCCAAGACCATCAGGTCATTGGGGCAGATGTACATGCAAGCGGTCTTGTCCTGACCCTTGCATCCATCGCACTTCTCCATGATCACATAGCTTGGCATGAACAAAACCTCCTAACTGGTCGTGATGTTTGTAGAGAACCTCGAACAATCTACTATACGTCGTGACCTAGATCTGTTCAGATCCCTCCTTTCTGTACATGGTCGGTGCAGCACACTGCTCGCGCGTGTGCACTCAACTCGGAGAACTTGTCCCGTTCGCTCACGTAAGGGGAAGAGGGGTTCGGATATTCCGTGGGAAACCGCACGGACGGGTGGACTTGCTTCCACGGCTACAGCATACTGTCGAACTCCCAGAGAACCGTGATCATCCCTCATGTAAGCGATCTGTGATGCGCACCCGGTCGCCGTCGCCGCCCCATACGGCTTATGGCGGGTCAAAGCAACGAAGAGAGCGTAATTAAATCAAAGACTAGGCTGGTTGTCAACCTGTTTTTTTGGCATCTGGTGATGGTTTTGTACAAATAGAGAACGTTCCGTTTCCGTTCTGCCGGAGAGCTCATTGTGATATATTAATAAATTCCGATTCTGAAGGCCCGAGGAGCCCCCATGAATCCCCAGCCCCGAAGAAATGACCCCTGTCCATGCGGCAGTGGCCTCAAGTACAAGAAATGCTGTCTTAATCAGGACATGTCTCTACCACCGGCCGATCCCGACAACCCCGAGCAGGTCCGAACGCAGGCTCTCAAGCTCATATCCGAGAAGAAATGGGATGAAGCAATTCGAAAGCTTAAATCCATCGAGCAGGAGCACTCTAATCCTCACCTGGTCTTTGAAGCTCTGGCCGCGTCCCATGAAGCCATAGACGACTACTTGAAGGCTTCAGAATATTGTGAGAAAGCCCTGGCTTCTGCTCCTGAGGGCCGAAAGGGCGAGCTGTTGGTGAGACTCGGGACCTCCAGAGCCTGTGCGGGTCGAATCGAAAAGGCCATCGAGGCGTTCGGAGAAGCACTCACCTATATTGAAAATCCGGAGGAAAAGGCCCACATCAACCGGATGAGTCTGGTCTTGGAGCAGATTGTGCGCGGCGAAGAGAATCCTCACTTCTTTCTCATTCAGGTGGAACTGCAGCGGGCTTTCTCGGACATGGAGGACGAGGACTACCAGTCGGCCTCTGCGCGGCTCGAACGTATCCATCCGCTCGACCCTGAAGATCCGGTCATTCTGTACAATCTGGGAGTGGCTCATACTTTCCTGAAGAGGGAAAAGGAAGCGTTGGCTTCCTTCGAAAGGACTGTACAGATCGAACCCGGCTACGTTCAGGCGTGGTATAATATGGGCCAGATCTACTTGATCTTGGAGAAGGATTTTTCCCGCGCTCTCAATTGTTTCGACAAGGCGGCGACCCTTCGACCGGACTATGTGAGCGCTCATCACCAGAAAGGCGTGGCATGGGAACTTCTGGGTGACCTGGACAAAGCCGTCGCCGCCTGGCGAAAGACGCTGGAATTGGATCCCCAGAACAAACAAGCCCAAGGCAATATCGAGCGAGTCGCAGCACGACCTGAACCTGCGGCTAGTCCCACACGCTGACGAAAGGATACTTGATGAAGATAAACGATCAGGTTTCTCTCAAAGAACGCGTCCTGACATGGGACGACACTTTCAACTTCCGGTGCCATCCCGGAATCGATTGCTTCAATTCCTGTTGCCGCGACGTGACCATATTCCTCAATCCCCTGGATGTGGCCAGATTGCGGAAACTTCTTTGCATCACTTCGACGGAATTTCTGGAGCGGTACACGGTACGGTTGGTTTCGGAGCGTACCGGCATTCCCGCAGTTGTCCTAAAGATGCGTGACGACGCTACCAAGAGCTGTCCCTTTGTAGAACAGGAAGGCTGTCAGGTGTACGAGGCGCGACCATACTCGTGCAGGCTGTATCCACTGGACACGGACGAAGGGGTGGAGTATCGGTTCATCGTCGATCCCGAGACCTGTCATGGCCTGCGGGAGCCGCAGGAATGGACGGTGGAACGATGGAGGCAGGAACAGGGTCTATACGACTATGACGATATCGATCATGACCTCAAAGACGTCATGAGCGCGGAGGTGCTGTGGGAATCCCCGATCCGGAACCCTCAAATGCAAGACATGATTTACATGGCCTTGTACGACCCGGATCGATTCAGGGAATTCATTTTCAACACCAGCTTCCTGACGAAGTTTAAGGTGGACGAGGATATCCTGGAAAGAATCCGGACCGATGACCTCGCTCTCCTCTACTTCGCGGGACAGTGGCTCCGATTTTCCCTCTTCGGCAAAAAAGGTTTCCTGAAACTGGACAAGGAATATCTCGAACGCAAGAAGAAGGAAGTGCTCAAGGGGGCCGGGAGCAAAGGATGAGAAGATTTTCGCTTATAGCCGCGCTTCTGATCTTCGCTTTAGCGACAGGGATCGGGAGTGTAACGGCTCGGGATGTTGATGATTCCATCAAAAGTCTAAAGGATCCGGATCCCGCGGTTCGGGCACGGGCCGCATATGACCTGGGCTGTGGCTGAAGCAGGCCTTTGCGGGCAGTTGCCCCTCTGGTGGAAGCGCTTAAGGATCCCGAAGCCAAGGTTCGAGCTGCGGCCGCGCAGTCTCTCGGTTCATTCAAGGAGCATGTCAAGCTCGTCACTGCTCCCGTGCTGGAACGGTCCAAAGACGACGATGCCGGCGTCCGGCGAGAGGTCGCACTGGCGTTGGGCAATCTTGGCAAGGGTGAGCCCGGCGTGGAGCAGGCATTGAAGTCGCTTGAACAGGACAA
>JBMOME010000180.1:0-10240 GCA_049323095.1 Thermodesulfobacteriota bacterium | reverse complement strand
TCGAAGCAGCCGTTACTCTGCGTGAACAACAAGGCGGCGAGGTCCTGGTTGTCAGCATGGCCCCGGAGGACTCGCAGCCCGTTCTCAAGGAGGCTCTGGCTATGGGTGCGGATCGGGCAGTGCTCCTGTCCGATCGTATCTTTGCAGGCTCGGACACGCTTGGCACTGCGTACGTGCTGTCTGCGGGCATAGAACGATTGGATGGATTTGACCTGATCCTGTGCGGCGACGAAACCATAGACGGCGGCACAGCGCAGGTCAGCGCCCAGTTGGCTGAGTTTCTGGGCGTGCCCAACGTGATGCACGTGAGCGGCCTGGAAGTATCGTCCGGAAATTCTTGGATTGTGAGGTCTCAGATCGAGCACGGTTATATGGTGGTTGAGATCCAACCGCCGATGGTGCTCTCGGTGGTTAAGTCGATCAACACGCCAAGATATGTGACTCTCATGAACATCCTGGAGGCTGAGCAGAAACAGATTGAGGTCTGGTCTGCAACCGATGTGACATTGAGCGAGCCATGGGCCGGTCTTGCCGGTTCGCCAACTCAGATGGCCGACTTGTTCGTGCCTGAGAGGAAGGGCATGGCAGAAATGATTACCGGCGATCCCAAGGAACAGGCCGCCAAACTTGCCGATCGGCTGCATCGTCTGGGATTCTGCTGAGGTGATACCGTGACTAACCGGATTGAAAGCAAAATTTGGGTGTTCGTGGAGCAGCGGCGGCATCTTGTGGCTGAAGTGGGCCTGGAGTTGCTGAGAAAGGCTCAAACACTGGCGGAACCTCTTCAGTGGAAGGTAGCCGCGGTCCTGATTGGCCACGAGCTTGGCGCGCTTGTGGACATGGTCTTGTCCTTCGGCGTGGATGAGGTGCTCGTCGCCGACGCCCCCCTGCTGGAGCACTATTGCAACCAGGCCTATGTCAAGGCCGTTGAAGGGGCTATCCGGCAATATCAGCCCCAGGTGCTTCTTCTGGGGGCCACTGCGATGGGCACTGATTTTGCCCCCAGGCTGGCTGCCCGACTCCGAACGGGCCTATCTGCACACTGCATCGATCTCGATGTCACGCCGGACGGTCAGCTCCTCTCTCTCGTGCCAGGTTGGGGCGGGAATGTCATGGCCCGCATAAGCTGCCCCAAGACTCGGCCGCAGGTTGCAACAGTCCTGCCTGGCGTTTTTCCGGTGCCTGAGCCTGACCGAGCGCGTGGGAAAACAGTTTCGCTCGATGCCTCGGTTCAGCAGGAGGACCTGGGCTATAGAGTCGTGGAGACCAAGAGAGAAGAAGCTCCTAAAAGCGGATTGGATACTGCCGACGTGGTCGTAGCCGGCGGATGGGGAATCGGGAGCAAAGCGGATTGGCGCCGAGTTGAAGAGCTCGCGGCCGCATTGAACGGGGCTGTGGGCGCGACTCGTCCTCCTGTGGACGAAGGTTGGGCCGAAGAAAAACAGATGATCGGACAGAGCGGGCGAACAGTGCGTCCCAGGCTGTACATAGGCTTGGGAATCTCAGGACATATGCATCACCTGGTGGGCGTGAAGAGCTCGGAACTGTCCGTGGCCATCAACTCCGATCCCAAGGCAGCTATATTCGAGCACTGTGACGTGGGGTTGGTCGGTGACCTCAGAGAGATCGTCCCTCCTTTGATTGAAGCCATAAAACAATATTCTCAACAGGAGCCGGCATAGATAAAGAACCTTATACCGATGCGCTTTCAAGAAAGTAAGACGGGGAGAACCTTTTTGTAAAAAGGTTTCTCCCCGAACCCCTTTCCAAAAACTTCTATGTGTCTCTGGCATTTCGCCTTCCTGGACAGGAAGACGAAATGCCAGAGAAATATAGAGTTTCTTGAAGGGGGCTTTGGGGGAAACTTCTTTACACAAAGAAGTTTCCCCCATGCTTTACTTCTTTGAAAGCGTATCGGAATTACTTCGCCGGTTCCGGCAAATCCTCTTCGATGCCTGCAAGGCTGTGGGCATAGCCTGCGTATTCTTCCAGCGGCGAAGCCCCGAAAACCACCATGCGCGCTCCGTCAGGGGAACCGCCGCCGTGCATACATCCCGGAACACCCGCGCCGATGGTCAGCCATTCGATCAAGCGAGCCACACGAGCCCTGGTTTCAGCCGTGCCCGCTCCTGCCTTCAGATATTTTTGGATCAGATGACCGTATTCCGGGCTCGTGAAATCGGCATATGATGGCATGCACCCGGTTTCCACGATCCCGCCCCCGATCTCCTGGCAGAGTCTCTTTGTCTCATACGGCAGAGTGGCTACCAGGATCTTGTTAGCGTGCCCCGTGAGGGAGTCCGCCAACCAGACGCCGGACGGGTGCATCTTACCAAGAGAGATCGCTCCAACACCCATGCTAAACGTGGTCTCGTTGTTCAATTCCATGTGGGTAAGCTTGTCTCTGAAGGTCTTCGCGCTCAGGCCGTTTGCTCGCGCGATCAAGGCCGCGGCCCCGACCATTACGTCCCCCTGACCCGCGACACAGGCTCCGATACAAGCTCGATACGTGGCCGTGAACCGAGTGAGGATGGCAGCGGTGTATTGATATTCACCAGCCAGGAACACTCGCTCGTTGGGCACGAACACATCCTGGAAAAGGAGATACGCCTGAGTAATGCCGGTTTCGGTCGGAATATCAAAGCCTTGTTCCAATTCACGAGTGTCGCTGGGGCGTCTGGCCTCAACGATGGTAAGGCCTTCAATATCCCGCGGAACTACGCACACCAGCGCAAAGTCCTTGTCAGTCTCTCCGTAACCACTCCCGGGCAAGACAAATATTTCATCCGCCGCGGCAACCCCGCAAATCATGTGCTTCGCGCCTCGGATGACGATTCCATCAGGCCGACGCTCAACAATACGCACGTTATGGTCCAGGTCCGCTTGCTGGTGGGGTTTCAGCTTCCGGTTCCCTTTGGCATCGGTAAGCGCGCCGCAGACAATCAGGCCCTTTTTCTGAAATCCCAGGCCCCATTCTTTGAGACGCGCCTGGTAATCGGTCCCCATAGCCGCATCCACCTCGCTGGTCACCGACCACATTACGTTAAGGCCGTTCCACCCCACGCAAAGGCCGCCTGTACAAGAACCGGTCAAGTGGTACATCTTACGCTTGAATTTGGAGTTGTAGATCATTTCCTCGGGACTGGTCATCAACGAGGAGTTGCGATGGATGACCTCGTCGGTGAGCGACGATTTCGTAGTGAATATGTCGGCCCACTTCGGGTCGTGAGCAGCGTCGATCCCTCTGGCATGGCTTTCCACGACTCGTCTTGTGGCCGGGTGTGTGGTGACATCTTCGATGACCTGGCCGAATTTGTGGATGTTTGGCCGCATCTGCTTCAGGGTTGACAGATACTGGTCTCTTGTTCTCAGAGCCATGATAGTCCTCCGTGAGCTAAGGGGATCCAACTCGGATGTTGCGATGGGAAAGTGCGTTTACATCGTGCCAAAAGCATCGACCACAGTCAACCGTTTCTACCCGTTGCCAGAAGTCTTGTCCGATTAGAGGTGGCCTGACCGTCATTCCGGCGGAAGCCGGAATCCAGTCTTCTCAGTCCGAGATTCCGCGCGGGACTGGACCCCGGCTTTCGCCGGGGTGACGAGTGATGAATTGGCCGTTAGTTTCGGCAGACACTATAACTACCGTTGGCCAAGTAGAGGCCGCTCCGCGAGTCAGCGAGTGGGTTACTCATCATCCACACGCCAAAGAATGTCTCTACACCCAGATCCGGGAATCCGACCGCGAACCAAGCATTCGTCCCAGGATCATCCGCTGCACCTCCGAGGTGCCGTCTACGATCTGCAGGACTTTGGCGCTGGCGTAAAACCGAGACACCGCGTACTCTTCCATGAAGCCGTATCCGCCGTGAATCTGAAATGCGTCGCTTGCCACTTTTTCCACCATCTCCGACGCATAGAGCTTTGCAATCGTGGTCTCAAACGTGTGAGGCCGGCCCTGGTCCTTGAGCCACGCAGCCTTGATGTACTCATTCCGAGCAAGCTCGATAGCCACGGCCATGTCAGCCAACTTGAATTGCACTGCCTGGAAATTGTAGATCGGTTGGCCGAACTGGGTCCGCTCTTGTGCATACCGCAACGCGTGATCGTAGCAGGCCTGGGCTAGACCCACACTCATCGCGGCTATTCCGATCCTCCCGGTCTCAAGCACGGCCAAATGCTGGGCAAAACCGCGATTCGGGTCTCCCAGGATGTTTTCCCGAGGGATCCGGCAATCTTCGAGAATAACTTCGCTGGTGGCTGACGCGTGCCAAGACAATTTACGATACGGTGTGCCGAGTTTGAATCCTTTGGCTGTCTTGGGGACTATGAACGTGGAGATGACGTCCCCTTGCGCTGTCTTGACCTTTGCCGCGGCGAGGAGAATTGTGGCATTATTAAGCCCGATGTTGGTTATGAAGCGCTTGGTGCCGTTAAGGATCCATTCATCGCCGTCCAAGACCGCGGTGGTCTTGAGCGACGCCGCGTCGGAACCGGAATCTGGTTCAGTCAGACCGAACGCGCCGATCTCCTTGCCTTCGACCAGAGGGACCAACCATTTCTTCTTCTGTTCTTCTGTGCCGAAGGCAAAGACCTCCTGGGCCGCGATCCCCGTGGTCACCTCCAACAGCGCCCCGACCGTGATGTCGCCCCTGGCGATCTCTTCTATGCAGAGCATGGTACCCACCCAGTCACCGCCGCTTCCGCCGTATTCTTCCGGGTATGGCAAGCCCATCATGCCTAGTTCGCCCATCTGCGCTATGATGTCGTAGGGGTATTCGCCTGTTCGCTCCATTTCCTCGGCCCTAGGGGCAATGACCTCATCGGCGAACTTTCGGGCCATGTCCCGTATCATGCGGTGCTCTTCCGTCAGGTCGAAGTTCATCGGTTCAGACTCCTTGGATTCCGCCGAAGACCCTATTCTGGGCGTTTGTACCATAGTCTGCTGTGGAAAGGCGAGACAATTCCCGCACCGGGCCATCCCTTCCTTGTCTTCCGAAACAGCCCCGGGCCACACTCGGGCGCTTGGTGACTCAAAAGTAGATCTGGCCTCAACCTTCGTTTGACACCAGAGCGGCCGCTACTGTATGCTCACCGCGACAAGTCGCGTCCTCCGGTCACGAACCATTGCGGTGCTCCCGCGGTGCGTTGGAACGAAAGGAGGCTTCATGAGAACGGACGCGGACACCTCGAAGCATCCTGCACGGAAAACTGCTCGCCCCCACGGCCTAACGAACGGAAAGAAGAACCTCGGACCCGGAAAGCGCAAGCCGGAGCTCCTCTTTGAGCAAGCGCCGTTCGCCATGATGATGTTGGCCAGGGACGGGGCCATTTCTCACGTAAACACAAAATTCAAGGAATTATTCGGCTGGGATCGGCCAGACGCTCCCTATTCGAGCGAATGGTTCTCCGGAGCTTATCCTGATCCGGACTATCGCAGCCAGGTGGAAGCCGCTTGTACTGCTCTGCTCCAGGAGGCCGGTCCAGAAGGCCCCAGGACGGTTGTCTTGCGCGTCGGCCGTGCAGATGGTCGGGAAAAGGTGATTCGCTTCCGTATGGTGGCTTCACAGGGGAAACAGCATTTGGTGACTTGTGAAGACCTCACCGAGTACATCAGAGCCGAAGAAGCCTTGCGGGAGAGTGAAGAGAAGTGCCGGAACTTGTATGAAAAGTCAATCAGGGCTGAGGAGATCTATCAGTCGCTCCTCGAATCCTGCCGCGACGCAATCGCGATTTACGATATGGAAGGTAGGGTGAGATACATAAATGGTTCGTTCACCGAGATATTTGGATGGACCCTGAACGAAGTGATCGGCAAGCGCATCGACTACGTGCCCGAATCCGAATCTCAGCTTACGCAATGTGCCATCAACAGCGTGGTTTACGACGGTAAACCCAACTGCGGCTTCGAGACAAAACGGTGCACGAAAGACGGCAGGATATTGGATGTCCGCATCAGCGCTTCCCGGTACCATGACCACCAAGGTAGCCCTGCTGGTATGCTCGTAATCGTAACCGACGTGACCGACCGAAAGCGACAGGAGTCCGCGCTCGTGCAGTCGGAACAACAGTTGAGGCTGCTTTCCTCCCAGCTCCTCTGCGCTCAGGAAAAGGAACGAAAGCGGGTTGCTCAGGAGCTCCATGACGGAATCGGCCAGTCGCTTACGGCCATCAAATTCAGGCTGGAGAATACTCTCAAACAAACGCGGCAACCGGCGGGGGCGAATCATGGAATGGAGATCGGAAAGATTCTCCCGCTCATCCAGAGCGCTATTGACGAAGTCCGAAGAATATCAATGGATTTAAGGCCCTCTATCCTTGACGATCTGGGCATCCTGGCAACGATCAAGTGGTTCTGCCGCGAATTCCAAACAACCTTCCCAGAGATTCAAATCGACCAAGACGTGCATGTTGCCGAAGATGACATCCCGCCGCGCCTTAAAATTGTGGTCTTCCGTGTGCTCCAAGAAGCGCTGAATAATGTGGGGAAGCACAGTGGGGCCGATCGCGTCCTCGTCTCATTGCAGAAGATCGACGGAAACATCGAACTGGAAATCCGGGACAATGGCGTAGGCTTCGATTCTTCCGCGGCCTTTGACGGGGGCCGCTTCAGGAAGGGCTTTGGGCTGGCGAGTATGAGAGAGAGAACTGAATCATCCGGGGGATCGCTGGTCATTGAAAGGACCGCTGAACCACGGACTCTTCTGAGAGCCACATGGCCCGCGGATGGGAACGGATTTATCCGCCGATAAGGCCACGTTCCAGAGCGTAGGCGGTTAATGCGGAGACGGTATGCAGATCTAATTTCTTCATAACTTGAGCCCGGTGTTTCTCCGCGGTCTTAACGCTGATACAAAGCATATCCGCAATTTGTTTGTTCCGGTAACCCTCTGCAATTAGTTTCAGCACCTCTCTTTCCCGTGGGGTCAGCGCACCCCACAATGTCGCGAGATGCTTCCTCTTGTTGCCCTCGACATATCCCTTTATCACTCCGGCGGAAATAGATGGGCTTATGTACTGCTGTCCTTGGAGGACGGCCCGGATGGCGGCGGCCAGCTCAGCATACGAGGCGTCTTTGACCACGTATCCCGCTGCGCCTGCTTCAAAAGTAGCAAAAATGTAGTCCTCGTTCTTATGAACGGTGAGCACCAAGATCTTCGTCTGCGGGGATCGCTTGCTGATCTCGCGTATAGCCTCGGTTCCATGCATTCTTGGCATGGAGAGGTCCATCAGGATCACGTCGGGCTTCTCCCGTTCAGCCAACCTGATGGCGTCTCGGCCGTCTTTGGCTTCCCCGACCACGTGCAAATCAGGTTCCGCGGACAGCAGCGCCTTCAATCCTTCTCGGAGGATGGCGTGGTCTTCCGCGATGACGATTCTGTGGCTGGTTAACATGGAGCGCAAGCCAATCTAATGACTTGTTGATTAGGAGAGCGCTGGCCCCCCGTGGTTCAGTGCACCAAGCCGTCGCATGAGCGTGTGTCAGTATACCGTACGTGCCTGCCCCGGGGAAAGCTCCCCGATCGGCCTTCCATCCTGTCCAATCTAAATACGGTCTTTTCCCAATCGATATGGGGGAAAGACCCCATTGGCATCTCCTGAATGTGCGCTAGACTGCCGGTGACTGAAAAGGGTCCGATCGGGAGGCTGGGGATGGGCACCGATCTCGGATTGCCGTCATGTTCAACATACTGATTGTTGACGATAACGCGGCGTTCCGTGAGTCTCTCAAAGAGATGCTCATTGATCGCTTCCCCTCGATCGTCGTTCATGAGGCCTCTGACGGTCGCGAAACCTGGCGGATCCTGGATAATATTCTTCCTGATCTCATCTTCCTTGACATAAGACTGCCCGACGAAAACGGTCTGGAGATAACACGCAAAATCAAGCAGCAGCACCGACACATACCCATCATCATCGCCACCAACTACGATCTAGCTGAATATAGAGAGGCTGCTCGGCAGTACGGCGCGGACGATTTCATAACCAAGGGCTCATCAAGCTGGGACAAAATCGTTGCACATGTGGAATCGCTGATGCGTCCAGCCCTCCGGAAATCGCCTGTGGCGTAGACCAATAAAGCCCGGGGGAATTCGGGGATCTGTCCGTTATTCAAGTATAGATCAGAAAACTGGGCGGGCCGAATTCGTTCGGCCAAGCCTTCAGCCAAATCATTTCACTATACGGTCGCGCGCGGAGTCAACCCATGACGTTGGGAATTGTCAGAGAAGACCCGGGGCAAGACACCCTGCCCAAGCTTTTGCTAAGCCGGCAAACCCGCAAAGAAAGTGGCCACGTGGCCATCCGGGAGAAGGACTTCGGAATTTGGCAGTCCTACACCTGGGAAGACTATTGGACTCAGGTTCGCTTCTTCGCTTTGGGCTTGGCGGCCTTGGGCTTCAAGCGGGGGGACGCTTTAGGAGTCATTGGCGACAACCGACCTCAGCTTTACTGGGCTGAGGTGGCCGCGATGTGCCTGGGCGGCGTGCCTGTGCCGCTGTACCAGGACGCAATAGAAAAGGAACTCCAGTACATCATCGAGCATTCGGCCGTACGCTTTATCGTGGCTGAGGACCAGGAACAGGTTGATAAGATGTTGGCGCTCAAAGATAGCGTTCCCAGCATCGAAACCATCATATACGACGACCCAAAGGGTATGCGCCATTACGATCACACGCATATCAAGGCGTTTGTCCAGGTTCAAGAAATGGGGCGCGAGTTCGACAAGCTCCATCCGGGATATGTGGAGCAAGAGATCGATCAGGTTCGATCCGACGATATCGCTCTGATCGCCTACACTTCCGGGACCACGGGCAATCCCAAAGGCGTGGTCCTGACGCATTCAAATCTGATAACAAACGCGAGAGCGCTCTCTGCAATGGAGGATCATCGTTCCTCAGACCAGGTCATGGCCTATCTCCCCATGGCCTGGATCGGGGACGGGGTCTTATCCATCGCCATGTTCCTGAACACAGGCTTTACGGTCAACTGCCCTGAAGGTCCTTCCACCGTGATGCGGGACATGAGAGAGATCGGGCCCACGCTGCTGATTTGCCCCCCCAGGATCTGGGAGAACATACTCTCTTCGGTCCAAGTGAAGATGGATGATGCGTGGTGGCCACTCCGAAAAGCCTACGAGTATTTCATGGATGTGGCAGTCAGGTGCACCAAGCTGGAAAGCGATAAGAAACCTGTGCCACCTCACTTGAAGCTGCTCAGGGCCATCGGTCGAGTCCTCGTCACAAGCCCGCTGAGAGATAACCTGGGACTTGCCAAGGTCCGTTACGCGTACACCGCGGGCGCTGCCATAGGGCCCGAGGTCTTCCGCTTCTATCGGGCTATCGGCGTAAACCTTAAGCAAATTTACGGACTTACCGAAACGTCGGCCATGTGCACGTACCAGCCCGACGACGACGTCAAGCTGGAAACGGTTGGCAAGCCCTGTGTGGGCGTAGAAATCCGCATCGGCGATCAAGGCGAAGTGCTCATAAAGAGTCCTGGAGTCTTTCGTGGCTACTACAAGAACCCGGAAGCCACGGCAGGCGCTTTGAAGGAAGGCTGGCTTTACACCGGAGACGCGGGAATAATCGACAAGGACGGGCATCTGATCATCATCGATCGGGCCAAGGACGTGAGCACAATGGCCTCCGGGACGATCTTCGCGCCGCAATATATCGAGAACAAACTGAAATTCAGCCAATACATAAAGGAAGCCGTCACGCTAGGTCAAGGGAAGGATTTCGTGGCGGCCATGATCAACATTGACGCAGAGACCGTGGGCAACTGGGCAGAAAGAAGAAGCATCGGTTACACGTCGTACACCGACCTCAGTCAGAAACCCGAAGTCTATGACCTCATCTACGAAGAGGTGAAGAAGGTCAATCTTTCACTCTTTGAGGAAGAGCAGCTCCGAGGGGCCCAAATTAAGCGCTTCCTTATCCTGCACAAAGAGCTGGACCCGGATGATGCAGAGATCACTCGGACACGGAAGCTTAGAAGAGGCTTCATCGCTCAAAAATACGAGAAGCTGATCAATTCCCTTTATTCGGACCAGGACCGGGTAAACGTGGAGGCGGTCATTACGTACGAAGACGGACGTACGGCAACCATTCGCGCGAACCTAGCTATCCGCGATGTGGAAATCATAAAACCGCAAGAAGCTGCCGTGGCTTGACGGCAGGCAGCTTCCAAATCCACGAGTTTTAGGAAGAGTAGCCGGGGAGGCCGAACAAAAAGGGCCTCC
>JBMOME010000179.1:0-10253 GCA_049323095.1 Thermodesulfobacteriota bacterium | reverse complement strand
GCCCATGCCGCGGCCTGTCAATCCGCACGGCGGTGAACCACCGACCGGAGAGCCGTATGCGGGAGATCCGCACGTACGGTTCGGAGGGGGGAGCGGCCGGGTAACCGGCTGTTCCTACCCCTATCCGCCTTTCTTGCAGCGGGAGCTGTGCAGGAGACCAAGAATTATGACAACCGATATATTTGTCGGACACTAGGCTTTCCGCGAAAAGAAGCCCTTCTTCTTGGGAGTGACTTGCGATCCTTCCAGTTCCGCGAGTTGCCGAAGCAGCTCTTCCTGTTCTCTTGAAAGCCTGGTAGGCACGTCAACGTAAACCACCACACGCATGTCTCCTCGACCCTTGCCTCGCAGGTGCGGGACACCTTTGCTCCTCAGGCGGAATTCCTGGCCCGAAGCGGTGCCCGCGGGCACAGTCAACGAGTCGGCGCCTTCCAGAGTAGGGACTTCAATTGTGGCTCCCAGCGCGGCCTGAGTGTACGTAATCGGCAGAGCAATCACAACGTCGTCCCCGTGGCGCTGGAAGACATCGTGGGGCTGGACCCTTAGCAGCACATAAAGGTCTCCGGGAGGGCCGCCCAGCTCACCCGGTTCGCCTTCACCGACGAGGCGGAGGCGGGAGCCTGTTTCTACTCCAGGCGGGATCTTGAGGGAGAGCTTCTTTCGCCGACGCACACGGCCGACCCCGTCACATGCACGACACGGATCGGTAATCACCGTGCCGCTTCCTTGGCACGTGGGGCAGGTGGTGCTGATGGAAAAGAAACCCTGCGAGCGGGTTACCTGGCCTCGGCCTCCGCAGGTGTTGCACACAGACGGCTGGGAGCCTTCTCGCGTGCCCAGTCCACGGCATTCCTGGCACACTTCGTGGCGTGTCAGCTCGATTTCGGTTTCTTTGCCGAATGCGGCATCCATGAAATCGATAACCAGATCGTAGGCCAGGTCCGCGCCTCGGCGAGCTCGTGTCCGGGAGCGCCTGCCGCCAAAGCCGAAAAATTCCTCAAAGATATCGCCGAAGGACGAGAATATATCGTCAAAATCTCTGAAACCCGTAAAACCCGTCTGCTGAAGGCCGGCATGGCCGAACCGGTCGTAGAGCTGGCGTTTCTCGGGATCGCTCAGGACTTCGTATGCTTCAGCAGCTTCCTTGAACCGCTCTTCCGCTGCCTTGTCACCAGGATTTCTGTCCGGGTGATTTTGCAAGGCCATCTTGCGGTAAGACTTCTTGATTTCTTCCGGCGTCGCGGTTCTCGGCACCTGAAGTACTTCGTAATAGTCCCGTTTGGTCATCGTCAAACCTACCCTACCGTCTCTGCAAGTATGATAATGCCGCAGATCCGATCAGATAATTCCTATGAAAGCCGTCGGTATGAGGTACCGCTGGTCGGGTCTACGTATGGGATGGTTTGGAGGGGACAAGGGTCTCCGCTCCAAATTATTGCGCAAAGATGCGCTCTTACTCCCGATCTCCGAGGCGAAGCCCCGGAGTGTTTATCGAAGCCGAGTACTTTCATGATTCGTTTCAGCTCAATAGCTATGGCAGTTTATAATCATCGGACGCCGATTTGTCATCCCTTGCTCGATTTTTTTGCGCGACCGCTCCTTGAGCAAAGTGGTCCGCTTTTCCCTTCAGACGCGGCTCCGATTGCTCCTATGTTTCTATCCGCTTGACCTGCTTATCTCTCGGCACGGCTTGAGGTCGCCGGCCCTGGTGAGGTGTTCGATCACACATGCGGTCCGAAATTGGCAGTATATTCTGGGGCTATGGCAACACGCACATTGCGCGCAGAGGTAACGTGCGTCTTTTTGGCAGAAGAACGTTCCTTCTCGGTCCGGATGTCGATGACAGGCTGGTTTCATGATCACCACTCCGCGCAAAGTTATATAATACGGCAGCGAGATCGATTGCGCCAGAGGGAGCGAGGCGAGGAATAATCCGCAGATGGCGCAGATTACGCAGAGGAAGCCTTTCATGATTATTGATCTGCATTGCCACAGTAAATTCTCACAAGACAATTATCTGGAGCCACGGGATCTGATTGCGCGAGCCATGGAGCTCGGACTGGATGGGGTCTGCTTCACGGAACACCATTCCGTGACTGCTTCGTTGCCCGTCACCATGCTGAGAGTCCCTCGGCCGTTTGTGGTCCTGAGGGGTGTGGAGGTTTCAACCGATTACGGGCATGTTCTGGTATACGGGCTCGAAAACGACGGATGGAACCTCTGGGGCAGGCACAACTACCTCAAGCTGGCCAAAGTTATGGAACGCGTCCACGCGCTTGGTGGGATATGTATTCCGGCTCACCCGTTTCGGGGCTGGGAATCAATCGGCGAGAAGGTCTATTCGGTCAAAGGGTTTGCTGCCTTGGAAACGCACAATGGTGGCAATCTACCCCACCAGAATTCGCCTGCCATCGAAGCGGCCACGAAACTGAGCTTGCCCTCTGTCGGAGGCAGCGATTGCCATCGAGTGGAGGACGTGGGCCGCTCCGTAACCGAATTCAGCAACCCGATCGGAAATATGGACGATCTAGTTAGAGAAATTAAGGCCGGGAACTGCCGCGGGGTGGCGTTGTAGTGTTTACCAAGAGCAAAGGCCTATTCAGTGCCGTCACCCCGGCGAAAGCCGGGGTCCAGATCATATAGAAAAGACTGGATTCCGGCTTCCGCCGGAATGACGATCGAGAGAGTCGCCGCGATAGTATGTTCATGTTCCGCAGTGACGGGCAACCGAATCACCGGCTTGAACGAATCATTCTCGGAGGCCCAGGAGGATCTCGATGTCCCTCTGCAGGTCGGAAATTTCCCGCGCGTTGGTCCGAATTCGTTGCTGGAGGATATTCACCCGCTGCTTCTGACGGCGCAACGACTCGCGGTCGGGGTAAACAGGCTGGTTTTGCATACCTACCAGGCTTTGGCGTTCCGCCACGTACAGTTCCATCAAGCGTTCATTCTCTTTTTCGAGCGCGGTGATTTCGTTCTTCAATCCCTCCACCATAGCCTGATTTTCAGGGGAGTAGATGCGGAACTGCGGCTCTTCGCCGGTTGTTCCCTGCTCTGAAACTAAGGGCGGTTCAGGCGCCTCGGGAGTCGTTGTCCGTGCGTCGCGTCTCTGGAAGTAATTTCCCACGGAAAGAACAAGGAATAGCAGGGTCACCATCCCCAAGCCCAGAGCCACGCCTCGGGCCCACTTCGGCAGCATGGAGGGTGCTTCCGCTGCTTCGGCCTCGGGGGCCTCGATCCGGTGCGGAAAGGGGAGTTTCAGCTCGGGCAGTGCTTCTGTTCCGGGCTCGCGGTCCATGCGCTCGATAATGCACAAGGCAGAGACTACCTTGAGCGCTTCCATAAGCGCTTGCCCCCGTTCCTTGTCCAATCCTTCCTTGAGCACTACCGGGACCTCCAAGAGCAGCTCCCGTGCATCGCTTTCGCTTACCCCAAGGACAAGGCCGAGGTTCTTGCAGAAAGCTTTAGCATCTCTGCTTGTGTGCCCGTAGAGTTTGATTCGGTAGCGTGGATCGGGCATATGGAACCTCTGTTCCCGCTGCGGCCGGGGTCAAGGACCAATCCACAGATTACGCAGATGGCCACAGATTCTATGCTGTCTGTGATCGGAACCACGAGCTATCTGCGTCATCTGTGCCATCTGTGGACTTTCTGTTCCCTGCGGGGCCGGGATCAAGAAGCAAACCGCAGATTACGCAGATGGCCGCAGATTGTATTCTGCCTGCGAACCGTACCACGAGCTATCTGCGTCATCTGTGACATCTGCGGAGCCTTTGTTCCCTGCGGGGCCGGGATCAAGAAGCAAACCGCAGATTACGCAGATGGCCACAGATTGTATTCTGCCTGCGAACCGTACCAAGAGATATCTGTGTCATCTGTGCCATCTGTGGACTTTCTGTTCCTCGCGGAGACCAGGTAGAAGCATCGCTCCATCAAGATTGTACCATATCAGCTTTTTGGCCGATGGTTAACAGCATGGACCCGAGGCAAGAAGAGTGCCAAGGGAGAGAGCGACGGGCGGGAAACAGGTCCTCATCAAAAAGGGTCATTGCGAGTCCTGGGTTCTGCGCGGGACGAAGCAATTTGCGTCAGGGCAAGACACCCGGAAGGAGTCCGGATGGTACTAATTCTTTTTATAGCACTCCGCGACACGTCAACTTTGTGGACACCGTAAATGTTCATTATTACCAATAGTTACACCTTGCCCTCTGTTTCCGGTCACAGATTGTCAACAAATCCGGGGAACTGAGAACCGCTCCAGGCTGACTCACCGCTACTCGGCACATAACCATCTGAAATTACAAGAGAGGCACAGATCGTGCATCTTTCCTCAGCGGGTCGAAGTCTCCTGTGGGAGAGCAACGCCCATGCGCTTTCATGCAAGTAAGTCGAGGAGAACTTCTTTACACGAAGAAGTTTCCCCCGTGCTTGACTTCTTTGCGCACTAGAACGACCCCTGAACGCGGGAGGGAAATTTTCTCTGCGCCCTCTGCGTTCTCTGCGGTGACGATCAACCCCTGAACGCGGGAGGGAAATGAGACATGGTTACGTCATCCCGAATATTTGGGAAGGCACAGGCGGTCATCCTTGCCTGTATGCTGGCTCTTCCGATTGCCCTTTGGCTCAGTCCGGCAGCCCTGGCCCAGCAGACAAGCACAGGAACACAGACAACGGTGCAGACCACTGCCAAGCCGTATGCGGCGGAAGTGAGCAAGTATGCGGCCAAGCGGTATTTCGTTGCGGGGCCCCTGCAGGTAATCGCTGCTTCCGCTGATTCCATACGCCTCTTCACCGGCGCGCGGCCTCTCCACGTTGACATGAAGGGAACGAAGGTCACAGTCAAGGATGTTAACAACCAGTCCATCTCGATGGGTGCAGTCAGTCCAGGCGACACTGTGTACGTGTGCAGAGGCAAGACCGAGGCCGTTATTTTCTTGGTTGCCAAGGGCCAGACCGGTCCGAGGACCCCGCCAACCGTGGTATCCGGAGAAAGAGGGGTGACCCGTGGAGCGCACTAAGAGCAGGATTCTGAGGGCGTCGTGTGTAGCACTGCTGGTGCTATTCGTCGTGAGTCTCGCGTGCCTTGCATGGGCGGGGGTGTACAATAAGTGTCGAGTGCCCCCTATTGTAGCGTCGGTCGAAAAACCGAACGTGATGATGCTTATCGACTTCTCAGGCAGTATGCAGTTCGGGCCGTACTGGGGACCGGATACATCAAACTATGCCGGTTATTACTGGAATACCAAGGTTGCAAACTTGTACGACGAGAGTTACAGCGCAGAAACGTTTGCAACTTACGATAAGTACTGGGACTATTATGGTTTCTTTGATTCCGGTGCGTACTACAAATATAATTCCACAGGCGACTATTTCGAGAAAGTAGCTCCGGACGGGGCTGTTGCGACCCAGATCAGGTCATATTCCCTGAAAGAGATAAAGATTGAGATTCAGGATTACAGCACTGCTGGAGGCGCGAAGCTGTACTACGCGTACTTCAAGTACACAATTCCTAGTGCAGGTACGGCGCTCGCAGTGAATGATTGCGTGTATATTAGCGACGTGGACAAAGAAGCAGCCCTGTTCAACAAGAGGTCCTTCAAAGTGCTCCACGTGGGCACTGAGGGTACCGATCCGTATTTCATCGTTTCCTTCACTCCCTCGCGAGAAGGGGACCCGCCTACTACGAACTACATAGCCTGCACAGGGAGCGCGACAACGAGAGTTATCGGTACTTTCGCGAATGGGATCAGCGGCAATTTCCTCAACTTCGCGGGCATGTCGCGTATGGATAACACCTTGACCGCGCTGATCGGAGGCAAGGCAACGTGCAGCAGCAATTACTGCTTGATCCGCGGCCAGGGCGCGCGGCGCAATTGCAAAGAAAATAGCTACCTGAACGTCGATATCTACACTCGGGCGGGAGACTACACGTCATCCACGGACTGGCGACCGAACGACTATGACGATGGTAACCACTACAGAGACAAATGGTCATTCCTGAGCGTCAGCGCCCACTACTACGGTAAGGTGAACAGCAGCGATCCCAATGGTACCACCGGCAGGCCTACAGAGGTCTGGACGTTCAGCATGGCGCGGCA
Source organism: Thermodesulfobacteriota bacterium (assembly GCA_049323095.1). GTDB lineage: Bacteria > Desulfobacterota > Desulfomonilia > Desulfomonilales > Desulfomonilaceae > VGSG01. Next base: position 4,155 of record JBMOME010000179.1, on the reverse strand, counting down.
AACGAGAGTCTTTATAGAAGTGCGGTCCACAAACGCAACTAAAGCGTCAAGATTGAGGCTCTTCAGCGGCAGCACCCCTTCTGCGGGCACGCTGGTAAGTGGAGGTGATTGGACCGCGAACGGCGTCTTCGGCACACCAAGATACTCGAAAGCCGTGTACACGGACGGTAAGAACGGCTATTTGCTGCCCGCCGGCACTTACTCAATAGAGGTTACAACTAATGAGGACCTTGCCGGCCAGGAGATGCCCTACACCCTCGCGATAAGTGCGGATGCGACGAAGGATACCACAAATGCCAATCACGATGGGCAGGTCCTGAACACTGCTGACGGCATGCCTACCGGAGCGTTCACTTGCGGCAGGGTGGCGCTGAGGAAGGAGGAGGCCGATCGATCCGGAATTATTCAGGAGACATTCCCCCGAGTACGGTATGGTTTTGCTGCGTACCAGACCGGCCTCAACGGTAAGATTTATGTGGGCTGTCACAATACGGACATGGACACTTTGGTCAACGCGCTCCAGTCGAACACTACGGCAACTTCATCGCTCTTCCCTTACAACGGCACGCCGACCGGCGAAGGCATGTGGGCCATGTATAGTTATTTCAAACAACAGGCAACAATTGATGGGTACAGCTACGGCGACAACAGCTCTTTCATCGACGACAATAGCGAGGTGGATCCCTATTACAGCAGCGGCGGGCTTACACCATGCCGCAGGAGCTTTGTGCTCCTCATTTCCGATGGAGAATGGAACGGCGACCGGGAACCTGTTATTCCCGCGTACAAAATGCACGCGAATGATATCAGGGGCGAACAAGCGCTACCCGGAAAGCAGAGCGTGGATGTATATACGGTGTATACGTATGCGCAGGATATTACGGGGCAGAACTCCATGAAGGAGATCGCCATGTATGGCAGTTTCCAAGATTTGCCCACGCTCAACAGCCTTCCGTACACCGCGAACCGGCCCTCAGATATACCGGGGACCTCAGAATTCGCCGGCTGGTACGACAGTCGGAATTACGATTGGCCCCTTAAAGGCTGCTCCAAGTGCGTGACTGGGACGTGGTGCACGAGTGGCTGTCTCAAGGACTGTTGTCCGGCCGTACACGAATGTTCCAGCTCGGGTGGAGATTGTGTGACGTACAGTTGCAGCGGATCGAACAAGTTTTTTGATCCTACGTGGGCGGGCCCGAATGGAGAATATAATTCCCAATGCGCGGAATGGGCCTTCCAGACTATGCAGCAGTCAAACGTCGATCCTGCGACCGGCAACGCGATACGCACCATTTATGGGGAGCCGAGGACCTACTACTACTCCTCCAGCGGAACGGAGATCGCGCAAGCGCTCACCGCGATTATCGGCCAGATCGAATCTGCCCATGCCGCGGCAGGCGCGGTCGCGACGGTCTCTCAGGAAATCCGAGGGTTCGACATAGTCCTGCGTGGTGTGTTCCAAGCAGTGGATGAAGCTGATCCGGCTATCTCCGTCTGGTATGGCCATCTCGAAACGTACTCGCCGTACGATGACGGCACGTACTCATTCGAAAAATGCTGCAACCTGGAAAAACTCTGCTACCAGGCCAGCGATTCGAGCGGATGCAGTGGAGATCCGGACTGCCCCTCGAGCAAGAATTGCTGGGATGCGTCACAGTATCTGCCGTCCCACCCCGGTCGTAGGATTTTTGTGGGCTATGACGGCAATAGCGATGGCAGAGTCGCAGGCCCGGGGAGACAAGGCAAGGTAACCTGGGCCGCTGACGGGCAAGGCACGACCAGTGGCGATGTCCTGGTGTTCCACGAGAATAATGTGTCTGCCTTTTTTAACACTTCGAGCAGCGTTAATTTGTTAGGTCTGGGTGTGCCGAACGACTGCAATTCCAGCGGCGCGGTCGATACCGCGGACGCGACGCGGATCATCGAATGGATACGTGGGACAGCGGACGGACTTGCGGATACATGCTATCGTTCTCGGGACGACACTCAGAACAGCACCTTGAAATGGCTTTTGGGAGACATTGCATATTCGACGCCCGTGATTGTCAGCCCCCCGTCGCTGGGCGGTGTCTCGCAGAACGACCCGAACGTGGTGGACTACCTCACGTACCGCAATAACAACATTCAGCGAAAGAAGGTGGTGTATGTGGGGGCAAATGACGGGATGGTGCACGCGTTCCTCATGGGAGAGTGGGACACAACGGAAAACAGGTGGGTGTACACTCCTTCTACGAATCATCCCAATATCGGCAAGGAGCTATGGGCATACATACCGAGCAACCTGCTTTCAGAGGTGAAGAATCTTGCGCTGAAATCCTACGGCAATGTGGGGTGCAAGCACCGCACCATGGTCGATCTCTCGCCGCAGGCATTTCACGTCTATATCGATCCTGACGGCACCGGCCCTCTGCCTCGATCATGGCGCACGGTGCTCCTGGGCGGCGAACGTGGCGGCGGTGACGTGTATTTTGCTCTCGATGTCACCGACCCGGATAATCCCATACTGCTGTGGGAGTACTCGGTGCTCAAGAACCTCATCTATTACCAGGCGGGCACGGCTGGTTGGCAATACAACCTGGGCCATTGCGATGAGACCAACAGGCAAAACTTCTGCGATCGATGCACAAGGAGCAGTTGTAGGCCAAGAAGGGGCTCCGGGTTGTCTTGGTACGAGTGGTGCGAGAATAGGGTCAATTGGTGCTACGTCGGACCCACCCCCTGTGACTATCGAATCGCCTGCGTGAACCCGTTCACCGGGTACAAGATGGCGGGGTTCCGCAATAACTATGATGCTTGGAAAGCGATGGCCTTTTCATGGTCCAGGCCCACAGTGGGTCGGTTCAAATCCATCGACGCGGCGAATGTCACCATGTACTGGGGCGATCCGATTGCTGAAGGGCAGGTGAATCAAGGCGCGCCCACTGGGGCGTTCCCGGATACGGCCACCGGCTTTACCGGCGATCGCCATCTCGCGTTCATCGGTGGCGGGTTCAGGTACTTTGACACGCAGATTGACGCGAGCACCAACGCGAGAGACCTGGAGTTGCTGCGTCAACCCTATTTCATGGCCATTGACGTGGAAACTGGGAGAAACCTCTTCAGGTACGTCTGGGCATCGCTGGCCAAGTCGGCGTTTGCGTCCGTCGCCGACCTCTTTCTACTGCATACGCGGGATGACGGGACGTACTATACGCCTCACTCGCTCAATGATCCTCTTGCCCTGGACGTTTTGAACAAGACCAACCCTGCCGCGATTGTGGTGGGAGACGACGCGTACGTGGATCACGTGTATGTGGGCGATATGGTCGGCAACTTCTATGGGTTCAAGTTTAATTTCGAGACCAGCACACATAAAGGGATCTGGGTAGATATATGGCTGACCAAGGCAGTGGATGAGTCATCTTCTTCGCTCGCGAGCAGGTGGAGCTTTTTCAGATCCCAAGGCCAACCCATCACCGTCCAGCCCGCGGCCAGTCTAGATCCCGACCTTGCGAGTCTGCGGCTCGTGTTCGGTACCGGCAAGTACGATGACGTGATCACAGGCAACGACGACAAGAGCGATCCTGCGAAAATGTCGCTGTACAATCTCAAGGACCCGCTGGCGCAGCCTGATATGGACACCGACACCGGTTACGGTGGCGAAATCATCGGTGGATCGGGGCTCTATATACGGTTCAATCCGAAATGCGGCGATCCGTCCGCCAGTGAGAGACTGGACAAGTTCGGCAGTAGTTGCACCTGGATGAAGAGCACCGGAGTTCCGGACTGTTGTGAACAGGACAACGCCAGTTGCTCGAACCCCTGCTGGAAGTGTGTCTACGATCTTGCGTTTCCGGTGGCCGGCGATGCACAATGCAAGTGGCAAGTGGCGGGTAGCACCAATACCAAAGACTGCCAGGCGGGCGATCCGGGCGAGCGCATTACCAGTAAAGCGCTCATAGCAGGAAAGCTCATCTTCGTTACCAGTTTCCTGCCGCCGCCGGACCCGTGTACTTTCGTGGGACAAGGCTATCTGTACATTTTCCACTATTCGTGTAGCCCGTTTCCGGATGGGTTCAACCCGTTGACAGACCCGGGCGACCGTTTGCTTGCCTTCTATATCAATAAGCCGGGTTCGACATCGGACGTACTCGGTCTAAGGCTCCCATTAGGTTC
>JBMOME010000178.1:0-10269 GCA_049323095.1 Thermodesulfobacteriota bacterium | reverse complement strand
GAATCCGCCCACAGCGATAACTGCCGCTGCTACTCGATTGAGAAAAGCCCCTATCAGCCATACGATGCCAAGGTAAAATATCACCAAGAGCACGTATGCCGCAGGTAAGTATACGTCAGTGTTGAGAATGTGCAGACCGTATACGATGAACCAAAGTCCGATCTCTGCGAATACGATGAGGGCTAGAGGCACCAGAAGCCCTCCTACGTAATGGGTGAGATTCCAAGCAAGCCTCTTGTCCAAAAAGCCCAGGGCCTTGCCGCCGTATCCGTATATCAGCAGAACCGCGGATAAACCCAAGAGGAAATACAGCGCCAGACCCGTCCATTGCCAGACGGCTTGACCGGCGATTTCCGCTTTGGCCCAAAGCGGTAGCAAGTTCACGAAATTATTTAGAAAAACCAGTCCCGACGAGGCGCTCACCTCGTCAAGGAGGGCTCCGCCTCCGCTGTCAGGCCTGTATGGAAGATTCTTTACGCGACTGTAAAACTCCTTTGAACGTCTGACCGTTTCGCCGGTAAACAGAAATCTCTCTACCGACGAGGAGTCTTTGACAGCACTTATCGTGATTTCAGTGTAGGGCACTGTCCAACTGGTAAGCTTCTCGGTTCTCACGGCTTTCAGATCAGGAATTTCTTCGTCCGGGGGGATCGCAATGCGGTCGAGAGTTTCCTTCAGATATAGAACGCCATAGAATCCAATAACATGTCTGAGAGACGGTGGTTCCTTTTCAAGATTGAAGCATCGAGCGGCGCGCTCGCCTAATCGTCTCGCTTCTGATCTCTGCCCCCGTTTGAAAGCTTGGACAGCCCTATTTGTTTCATCAAGGAATGTCTTAAGTGTCGCTCTCGGACTGGAGGTATCCGGTGGCGCGAGCGGATGAACCGCCTGACCCGCTTCGGCGATATTTCCAGCCATGCCGAAAGACAGCGCGCATAGTAGAGAAAGGATGAAAAGTCTCATTGAACGACGCGGTGTGACCTTGAAGCCTGCCCGAATCATTTGAACCGCATGGCCGTTTTTTGGGGCGGTCGAGAATGTTGGAGTATTGTTAAACATATTCATCGGGCCACCGATGGATGCCTTTCCGAGAGGATTGCGGGGAATGGGCAGCCTCGAGACGAGCTGCCCACGGCCTGCAATCACTGCTACTCACTCGCCCTGTTACTCCGCCGACTCTTTTCTTGGAACAGCTTTTCCTCTTGGGCAGTGAGCTTCCGCGGCTCGACCTTGACCGTTAGTTTCGTGAGCTTGCCGGTGAACTTGAACGGAATCTGATAGTCCTTGTCATCGACCGGTGTGCCGGTATCGGCTCCGATGTCAAACGTCTCATCCCACTGGAGGATGACTGGTATCGTGTGCTCCATCTTCTGGGTGGCCACGACCTTGCCGTCGACTTTGAGCAGGCCCGTTCCGCTCCGTCCAAGGCCGCTCCTGTCGTTGAAAGCCAGCGTAGCGAAGCCGATCCCGTCGTACTTGAAATCAAATTCCAGTGTGTGCTTGCCCGGTGAAAGAGCGTCCTTGCCCTCCCAGCGGACTCGCTTGAGGTCAAGCAGGTTCCAGACATAGACGGGCTTGCCTTTCAGCAAGTAGAAACCCCAACCGCCGAACCGGCCGCCCTGCGTTGCCAGTACGCCCTCACCTCCGCCCTGGGGCACTTCCACCTCCGCTTTGATGGTGTAGGAGGTGGCGAGGAGCTGCGGCGCGTCCCCCATAGGCACCCCGGTGAGTTCGCCGGAATAATTGAAGACCGTCCTTCCAGCGATCACACTGGGCCGCGGGGTGACCATGCGCGTGGCCATCGAGTTGTCCAGTGGGAATACCTGATACTTCGCGGCTTCCACCATGAAAAGCTCTTGCATCTCCTTGAGCTTGGCCGGATTGGAGGCGGCAAGATCGTTGTCCTGCGTCCAGTCCTTCGTCAGGTCGTAGAGCTCCCACTTATAGCTGTTCATCACGTCCGGATTGGGGGTAGCGGACAGGTCCCAAGGCGGACTGATCGGGCGGGTGTTGGCATACCAGCCGTCATGGTAAATGCCTCGATTGCCGAACATTTCAAAATACTGGGTCCGACGCTTGGAAGGCGACTTGGCATTAGCCTTGTCAAAGGTGTAGGCCATGCTGACGCCTTCGATCGGCTTCTGCGCGACCCCGTTGACCATGACCGGTGCCTGAATGCCGGTGGCTTCCAATAAAGTCGGCACGATATCTATGACGTGGTGAAACTGGTTGCGAATGCCGCCCGGATCATTGATGTGCCCGGGCCAGGAGATGACCATGCCCTGCCGCGTGCCGCCGAAGTGCGACGCCACCTGTTTGGTCCATTTGAAAGGCGTGTCGAAAGCCCAGGTCCACGCGACCGCCATGTGGTTGTAGGTCTTGTCCGAGCCCCAGGCGTCGTAGAAGTACTTCAGTTGGTCCGCCACTGGGACATCAACGCCGTTGAATGAGGCCACCTCGTTCGGGGTTCCGATCGGCGTCCCCTCTGCGCTCGACCCATTGTCACCGCTGATGGAGATGATCAGCGTGTTCTCAAGTTTACCTATGTCCTCTACCGCCTGGATCACGCGGCCGATCTCGTGGTCGGTGTAGGCGAGATATGCGGCATAAACCTCCACCTGGCGCGTGAACATCTTCTTTTCGTCAGGCGTGAGCGCGTCCCATTTCTTCAGCTCTTCAGGCCAGGGCGTGAGCTTCGCGTCCGCCGGGATGACGCCGAGCTTCTTCTGGTTCGCGAAAATCTGCTCGCGCAGCTCGTTCCAACCCATGTCGAACTTGCCCTTAAATTTGGCGATCCATTCCGGCGTAGGGTGGTGCGGCGCGTGGGTCGCGCCGGGAACGTAGTACACGAAGAACGGCTTACTCGGATCGACTTCGTGTAACATCTTGATGTGCGCGATCGCGTCGTCCGCCATGGCGGTAATGAGGTTCCATTTGGGATTCCCAACGTAGGGATAAATCGCCGTGGTCTGGCGGAACAGATTGGGCTGCCATTGGCTGGTGTCGCCCCCGACGAATCCGTAGAAGTACTCGAAACCCATGCCGATGGGCCACTGGTCGAAGGGCCCGGCCTGGCTCGCCTGGAAGGCGGGAGTGTTGTGATTCTTGCCGAACCACGAAGTCGCGTATCCATTATCTTTCAGGATCTTGCCAATGGTCGCGGACTCGGGTCCGATAATGCTGTCGTAGCCCGGGAAGCCCGTCGCCATTTCGGAAATCTGACCGAAACCCACAGAATGGTGGTTGCGGCCCGTAATCAGTGCCGCGCGTGTGGGCGAACAGAGAGCGGTGGAGTGAAATTGCGTGTACCGTAGCCCCGCTTTCGCGATTCGGTCCATCGCTGGCGTTGGGATCACGCCCCCGAACGTGCTCGGAGCGCCAAAGCCGACGTCGTCAGTCATGATCAACAGGATGTTCGGCGCTCCTTTGGGGGGCACAACTCGAGGCGGCCAGTAGGGCTTGGAATCCCTCGCGTTGAGATTAATCTCACCGCCAAATTTCGGAGGGGGGTTTGGGAGATACCTCCCGTCAATGGTTGCAGTGGCGGAAGGCGATCCAGGCACGCCGGTGGCCTGCTGAGAGTAGGCCGGCAAGGCCACTAGCAGGATAACCAAGCTGGCCAAGGCATGAACGATGAACTTGGTTTGTTGAGCGATACCCTTCAAAATAAACATAGGCTTCCCCCTTTTCTAAACAACTTTCTCGTGTCCACTGAGACACGCGTCTTTCAAACGGTGTTTTTCAGATAGTCTTGCCTTTGCAAGAGCATTTCGGGTGGGAACAGGTCGCGGGAACGCTCCCCCCTACGTTTGGAAACGATCACTGTATTATCTTTCAGACAAACTTACAAAATTGACCTCTCGTCAGATTCGCAAGAGAAGTAACCTTTCGTACAATTAATTAAGTCTAGCCGCCTGCGCGCCCACAGGTCAACAGGAATTCAGCGTCTGTGATGGCCCGCCAATCCTTGCGCGGCAGGTATCTCTGAAATTATTCACGCCCGTAAAGAATTCGCGCATCATGATGACCCAATAATACTGGCCTTTGGGTGTCAATCGAATCACCTGATTCTGATTGGACAGCGCTCCCAGCAGCCTGAAGAACGTGATCTCGGGCCGCAACGTTTTGGCGAAACGATTGCCGAACTTCTCCTCTGCAGCTCGCATGTCCAGCGATGTCCCGAAGAGCTTCATGACGAATTCGTACCGAATGCGTTCTGCTTCACTGAACTTGCGGCCGCCTGTCAGTGGGAAACGACCCTCGCCCACGGTCCGGATATACCCCGGAATGGAAAACGTGTTGGCCAGTACCCACCCGTCAACGTACCCGAAAGAACCGCTTCCCACGCCAATGTATTCATCATAGTCCACGATGTACTCATCTATCAGGCTCCTTTTTCGCGAGAAGCACCAAGCAGTCCCTGTGGTGTAGTCTTGGTCCAGGGCATCCCGTATTCGCCGGTAGAAGAGCTTCTCTTGCCGATAACTAATCGGGCCGAAGATCCTCGCGAGTTCCCTGCGGGTGATGTCCGATACCATCAAAGGATAGAAAGTCGCCTGATCCGCGCGAATCTCCTGGATAACGGCCAGGTCACGATCGAGCTTCTCAAAGGTCTGATTGGGGAAGTTGAAGATCATGTCCACGTTAAGCGTATCGAATGTGCCCATATACTTCTGCAATCGAGCCTGTATCTCTTCGCCGCTCCCGTACTTGTGGTATCGCTCCATCTGCTTGAGCAGCTCATCATCAAAGGTCTGAACTCCCACTGAAAGCCGATTTACTCCCGACTCTTTGAGCAAGCCGATGGTGTCGTCAGTCAGATGGTTGGGATTGGTCTCCAACGAGATCTCGCGCATTCGGAACATGCGCTTCAGGTCAGCGAGAAGTTCCGCTACCTGCTCAGGAAGGACCGTGGGGGTGCCTCCACCTATGTATGCCGCGGCAAAATCGTAGCCTAGGTCCGCGTACATACGGAGTTCCTGCCGCAGCGCTTTGAAATAATTTTGGGCCAGATCCCTTTCAAACGGTATCCGATGGAACGAGCAGTACGGACAAAGCTCTTCGCAAAAAGGAACGTGGATGTACACCAGATATGGCTTGTCGGCAGAAGCTTTGGGAGGCGCAAGATGTTCAAACGAGTCCAATTGAAGGATCTTGCCAAACTGTCGCTTCAAGAAAGCGGTTATTAGTGACTCTACGAGCATCCAGCTCATTCCTCAATGATGGAAGTCACCCCGGAGAAAGCCGGGGTCCAGTCTGGTGTGGAACGCGGGATTGAGAAGACTGGATTCCGGCCTTCGCCGGAATGACGGACGAAGAAGCAGGACAGCCTTAACCCAATGTCTCTGCGGTCACCTCCAGGTGATTCTAGGTTCGTTCCTGAGCGGAAAACGTTGGTACTTCAGCTTTGGATATCCCACCATCATACCGCCGAAAGTGGTATGGCCGCTCGGAAGGGCCAAGGCTTCCTTCATGGGCGGATAATTGTTCGCGCACGTTGTGAAATAGCCTGCCCAACATGCGCCAAGGCCCATAGCCAGAGCCGCCAATTCCAGATAGCTGAGTGCAATTATGGATGCTACCTGAGCGGCAAGCAGAGAAGCTTCCCCGTGAGCTACCACCAGATGAGGCGCGCCTCTCAATACTCGGTCCAATCCTTGGTCCGAGGCCTCAACGACTCGCTCGAAATGCCACTGCGCTGCGATGGCCGGTTGTTCGCGCATCATCCAGCGCATCCAGTCAATCACGATTCCTGCGAGCCGCCTGACCTCCTTCGAGTCCTCGATCACCAGCCAATGAACAGGTTGCAGGTTATGGCCGGAAGGCGCGTACCGGGCAATGTCAATGAGTCGCGAGAGCTGCGCCCGTTCGACAGGCTTATCTTTGTAATTCCGGGTAGATCTCCGGTACCGGAAGAAATGCTCCACCTGTTCGAGCCCGGGCAGAAAGTCTCGTCGCGCGGGCGGGCAGTCCTCCGGCTTCATGGTCTTCAAGGATAAAGCCGCATGGGGACAGACCGCAACGCAATGCCCGCAGTTGATGCAGAGCTCCTCAGCCCCTGCAATAGGCTGGGGCGGCGCGTCCTTATCGACGACCTCGATAATTTTCGCGGGGCAATCAGCCACACACAGGAAATCGCGTTTGCACTTTTCTGGATCGATGGTAAACAGGCTCATACCAGCTCCTTTGTTCGCTGTTCGCAGGGATTTTTCCGCTCGTACGTGAGAATCACGCGAAGCAGGATATTACCAGTTTTCTTATGGACGACGCTGTTCAACCGCGCGCTGAAGACGGCCTACTCTCGAAGGTCTCTACCAAACCAGTCGATGAAGGCGCTGTAGGGGCGCAATTCAGAGGCTGTCTCAAAAGTCGTGGCACTTGAAACATCGTCCTACGATGCGCGGGTGGCCGGGACGTTATACGTCCCGGTGCCGAAGGCACAGGAGGTTTATTCTCTTGCCAGCTTGTCGAGCAGCAAAGCCAAGAGTCGCATATCCGCCCGAAAAAACCTCCTGTCGCTACGCGACCTCGACGTATGACGTCGAGGCCACCCAGTTGGGGCCCGCTTCAGTAATCGTGGCACGATCTCGATTGGGATCGTGGTTCTGGGTCAGCCTGTTCATTGCGCCCGATAAAAGGACGTGATGAATCACGCCCCTACACTCGTATCCACTGACACCGTCTATTAATCTGCCCAGGCAGAGTAATCGCGGAAGCGTCTCCGTTCAGGGAAAATCCACAGGAGCACAATTCCGATCACAAACCCGCCCATATGGGCCCAGTACGCGACTCCGCCGGTTTCCTGCATGGCTCCTATTTGAGCAGTTCCGCTGACGAACTGAAATACGAACCAAAGAATCAGGAACACGAACGCGGGGATCTCAACAAGTCTGATGATAACGAAAATGATGAGAAGTGTCAGCACCCGGGAATGCGGAAAGCTGACCAAATAAGCTCCAAGCACCCCGGAAATCGCGCCGCTGGCTCCTATAGTAGGAATGTTGGACCCGGGATTGAACATGACATGCGCGATGGAAGCCCCGATCCCGCACATAAGATAGAAGATCAAAAAGCGGAAATGCCCAAGCCGGTCTTCCACATTGTCCCCGAATATCCATAGGAACCACATGTTGCCGATCACGTGCAACCAACCGCCGTGCATAAACACGGACGTGAAAAGCGGGACCAACGCATTGCTCACGATCCCGAACGGATGATGCAGGGACGCGACAAAGCGGGCGGGAATAAGTCCATAATCAAAAACGAACCTTTCCACCTGCGGCCCCAGGGAAAGCTCGTAAAACCACACGAGCGCGTTCAGCACGATGAGTGTGACCGTAACCACAGGAGCTGTTCCGGACGGATTGCTGTCTCTCAGCGGAATCATGCTTGGCCTTCTATTCGGTCACTCATTAAATCCGGCCCGATCCGTCCCCTCCCATCAAGGGAGGGGTTCGGGCTCTGGTAGGCACCGGCGTCCCTGCCGGTGCATCCATCCCCCCTGGCAGCGGGGCTAGAGGAGAGGGCGCAGGGCACAAATAAAAGGCTCGAAATCAACGCGGAGCAATATACAAGCTCAGGACCATTCGTTTCCATTCAATGCTCACTACTCTCTTCGGCCTGCGGCTGATCCGTATCCGACAGGCCCTCGCAGGTCAGCGTTTCGCGGCGCCAGGCACGCTGTCCTGCGATCGCTTGCTCGCGATGCTCGCACGATTCTTTGTGGCAGATCGGGCACTCGCCGTTGGTGCATGGATCAAGGTGGATCAGAACATCCGCACCGCCCGCGAAGTGCGAACCGAATACGGCTTCAAGCTCTTTTACCTCGCGATGTCCATCCTCGAGCGGAAGATCTTTCGGCAGGATCAGGTGAAAGTCGATGTGGACTCGATTGCCTGATTTCCACGCCCTGAGCCGATGCACATCGATCCACAAATCTTTGCGGTGCCTGTCCAGGAGTCCGCAGATCTCTTCCAGGAGCGCTGGATCGGCTTCGTTCATCAGCCCCGAGAATGATTCCCGAACGAGCTTTGTGCCGATGAACACGATATTTACTCCCACAAAGCACGCGACTATGCCGTCAAGCCAGTTCCAGCCGCTCAGTGCCACCAGGACCAGGCCGATGAGCACGCCGCCCGAGGTATATGCGTCCGTCAGCAGATGTTTGCCGTCGGCCTCCAGTACTAGGGACTGCATCCGCCGTCCGAGGCGAACCAGCACCAGCCCCATAGCCAGATTGACCAGTCCCACTCCGCCGAGTATGACCAGGCCGAACGAGAGGTTCGGAAAGGCTCGCGGGTTCAAAATATGATGCGCGCCCTGCCAGAATATCCCGGCCGCGGCGAGAACGATCAGCGCGCCTTCAAAACCTGCGGAAAAGTACTCGATCTTGCCATGCCCGTATGGATGACTTTGGTCCGGCGGTTTGCTGGAGAGCAGAACACTGCCCAGGGCCAAGCCTGCCGCAACCACGTTGATGATCGATTCCAGCGCGTCGGAGAGGATCGCGGACGAGCCCGTGATTGCGTACGCATAGAACTTGAGCCCCATAAGAGCCACGCTCACCACCACGGCCACGAACATGGCCGTTACACCGGTTCGTGGCGCGTCGCGCGCGACCCGAGCCGCTACAGCCCCAGTGTCAAGGTTCGTGTGGTGAGTAGAAGGTTCTGCCAAAGACATCTCTCCGTCAGGTCACGATGTGGCCCGCGCCCAATATCTTACACTTATCCATTGGCCGTGATTTTGGGAATCGGAAGGATCCCGGAGTCCCTGCAAACTATTTGGGCACGACAAGGCTAATAGCTATTCCCACACCCCACAACAAGAAAATGGCTCCAGCCAACACGGCTAACCCCTTTCGCAACCCAACTGTGGTGTAGGAAATCATGTCGATGCCTTCCAAAACCAAAAGCATGCCAAAGAAGATGCCCATCGTCGCCCAAATCCAATCTCCGCGTACGAGACCCAGCAACTGAAGCAAGCAAACCGCCATCAGTGCTACGCCGGCCGATAAGCGCAGGACCATTTCTGCAGCGCCAATTCGCTTCTCTTTTGCAAAATCCGCCACGGCTGAGGCGGCCGTGATTCCTGCAAAAAGCAGAATCACCACCGTCCATACCCAGCTTAAGCCATCTAAAAAGTTGAACACTTGTTCCACTGTGCTTCCCCCGTGGGAGTAGCCGTAGGTCGGATTGAGTCCCGCGTTCTCTGCGGGGCGAAATCCGACATCATGCCCAACGCAACATGTCGGGTTTCGCTGGGCTCAACCCGACCTACCCGTACTCACTATGAAAACACAACATAGCGAACAACGCTTTCCATGCCCGACAAGACCAGAATCGCTCCGGATAATACCTGTAACCACTTTCGGACCCCACCGGTACGGGAAATTATTCCAGTGCCTTCCATAAGCCAAAGGAGGCCTAAGACCGCGCAAAAGTTCGCCCAAACCCATTGCGCCCGAACTAAATCCAGCACGTGAAGCACGCCGACTGCCATCAATGCAACCCAAAACGCCAGCCGTAGGACCATTTCAGTAGACCCGAACTGCTTCCATTTCGCAAATCCTATTACGGTTAAGACGCTCATAAGTCCCCCGTACAACAGAACCGCAACTGCTGTGCCCCAGCCTTCTACAAAGTTCCACACTTGTTCCACTGCGCTTCCTCCGTGTGAACCGTTCGAGACCACATGAAAGCGGATTTAACCAAACCTTGTCTTTGGAGAGCCGAGACATCCCGTCTCGGAATAGACAGCCGTCAAAGAGGTCGGCGACTGCCAATTTGAGAAGATGGCTTTTTGGAACGCGATATCTCTGAAGCTGCCAGCCATGCCTTGCGCCAAGCATACCCGAATTGAGGCTCGATCAACAGGATTGGTTGTAATTGGTCGCAAAACCACCACAGGCCAAGAAGATGTTGTGTCACATTGTACGGCGCGGTTCGTGAACCGCCCGAAATTGGGGCGCTTCTCGGAGGCTGTCTCAAAACTTTGATCCCAATCGAGATCGTGCCACGGCTAGTGAAAAAAGTCCGACCTGGGTGGCCCCGACGTCATACGTCGGGGTCGCGAAGCGACAGGAGGTTTATTCGCTCCCATATACTGTTTTCGGCCCTTTTGCTCACCAAGCCAACAAGAAAATAAGCCTCCTGTGCCTTCGGCACCGGGACGTATAACGTCCCGGCCAGTGCGCCTGCGGGCGTACTTAATCAGAGAGGTGCAAGTCCTCTCCAGGTATACCTTCTCCGGCCTGTAACCGACTGTAAC
>JBMOME010000177.1:4963-10531 GCA_049323095.1 Thermodesulfobacteriota bacterium | reverse complement strand
GTCATTCCCGCGGAAGCGGGAATCCAGTCTTTTCAATCCCGCGTTCTGCGCGGGACTGGACCCCGGATCAAAGCCTGCCCCGGACAGCGATCCGGAGTCTGGGGTGACGGGATGGATTTGAGTTAACTATTTGAAATCACATGCCGAGATCCTTTAAGTCAACACCTATGAGCGGCAAGGTGAAGCAGAAGCAGCTCCCTTTGCCCGGTTGGCTCTCCACCCAGATGTTGCCTTTGTGGGCCTCCACAAGCCCTTTGCAGATCGCGAGGCCGATGCCGGACGTGCCGCGGTGGATCTTGCGGCCGTCCTGATCAGGGATCTGATAGAACTTCCTGAAGATGGCCTCATGGTACTTGCGATGGATACCGGGACCGTTATCTTGCACGCAGACTGTGGCTGTCCCATCGTGGTACGTGATGGTCACACGGACGGAATCTCCGGCAGGCGAGAAGCGGATCGCATTGGACAGGAGGTTGGTGAGCACCTGGTAAATGCGGGTCTTGTCGATCCGTGCTTCGTGCCCATCAGTCGCATCCAGTACCAGCTCAACGGAGGATTTGGCCGCATCTGCTTGTTGAGCGAGCAGAGCTTCCTCTGCTACAGTCTTGAGCGACACAGGTTCGAGATTCAGCTCCAGTTCGCCTGCTTCCATCTTGGAATAATCGAGGAAATCAAAGACCGTTTTAATCAGATGGTCAACATTCCGCTTGATAATGTCGATGTAGATCGGCTCTTCGCACAGCGCTTTGCGAGCGAGCGTTTCCACCGCGCCCTTGATGCTGGTCAGAGGAGTTCGCAGTTCATGCGATATGTCTGAAAAGAAATCAAGCTTCGCGCGGTTAAGGTTCTGGAGCTCCTGGTTGAGAGCCTCCAGGTGGGCGTTCGCTTCAGAGAGGTCGTGTGTGGCTTCTGCAATCTTGCGTTCCAGCTCTTCGTGCCTGGTCTTCATCTCTTCGTCCATCGCGTAGCAGAAGTCCGCGATCTCTTTGAGCTCGTCGCCCTGCGATCCAATCGAACGGTCGAGACGCTCCGGAGTTATGCGGTCCACGGATGCCTTGATGTCCCGAATACGCTTGAACACGAGCGATCGCGACGACAAGAACAGCAGCAGCACCAGACAGGAAGCCAGGACAGTACTGCCGCCCAGTAGCACGATATTGTTCTGACGGATCGCGGCCCAGGCATCATCCATAGGCACAAATACGCTGAGACATCCGCCCACGTCTCCCGGTCGATATCCTTGCACCATATGGCATTGGAGACAGCTTTCGTTCACGTATACAGGCGCAACGTACCTGAGGAATCGGCGCTTGTCACGTATCTCCGTACGAAAAATCGGGTCCTGAGCGCCGCGTTTGAAACGATCCAGAGCCTCCTCTTCCACCTTGTCAGGGGCGTTTTCCTCGTTCAGTGGGACTGTGTTAGTGAGTTTGAATGCGTACGATCCTGCCTGACTGGCCCGCTCTGAGAGCATCTTGGTAAGGATGGACGGAGTTACCTTGGTGTACACGACGCCCTCGCGGCTTGTTACTTCGGGCTCTTCAAGGAAGGGGCTGGATTCAATCCCTTCTCTCTTTGGGACCAGGATCGCGCCTTGATCCGACACCCAGTGCCGCGTCAGGATTACCTGCTTGTAGAGAATTTCTGCTTGCTTACGTACCTGGTCCATAATATGCTGTTCTTGAGCCTTGGAGGACCAGACGAATAGCAACACGAAGACCGCGACCGTGACCAGGGTCGAGGTAACGAGGAATTTGGACGAGACCGTCTTTCCAAGCAGCGATGTGAACAGACCGAGCATAATAGACCTGAGTAATGGTGATCTTTTGATTCTGCACGATCTGAAGAGTCTGCCGGCAAGGGTAAATTGATTGAGTTCTTCTGTCAACAATTCGGCTCGATGAGAGGTGACCGGTCACTTGCGTGCGGGTAGGAAGCTATCGTACCTGTCATTGCGAGGAGTGAAACGACGAAGCAATCTTTGCCTCTAGGGGCTGAGATTGCTTCGCTGCGCTCGCAATGACAGTCTTTTGCCGCTGATAGCTGAATGGATGCGATGAGAGGTGCTCGTTCTCGCAATTGGGGGACAAATCCGCGCTCGATCCACTTTTACGCGATCTTAACGGACATTTACAGCACCTTTACGTCCAAATAGTTCACACTGGGAGATAGCTGCACGAACAACCCGTAATTCAGGGAGAAGAGGGGTTAGGGCAGTCCGATGCTGCATTCAAGATCGACACTGCATTCCTGCAAAGCCATGCTTATGAGCACCATCACGCATACAGGAGTCTAAGCCATGAGACGTATTCCCATCTTGGTGGCGCTGGCGGTGGTCCTCTGCGCTTCTCCGGCCCTGGGCAAGAGAAACGTGGACCCCAAGCTTTACGGATCTCCGGAGGGCCAGGTCTGCATTAAATGCCATGAGCTCAAGTCCCCCGCGCTGTTCAAGATGTGGCGCGCCGGCAGGATGGGACAAGCGGGGGTGAACTGCTACGACTGCCACCGGGCCGAGAAGGCGGTCGGCAACAAGCCGGGCGATCCCGACGGATACGATCATCGGGGGTTCTGGATAGCGACCCTGGTGACGCCCAAGGATTGCTCCAGATGCCACAAGGATCAGTTTGACCAGCAGCAGCCTTCACATCACGCCAAGGGCGCGGACATCCTCAACACCTTGGATAACTACCTTGGCGAGGTGGTGGGCGGACCGGAAGCAGTTGCAACCGGCTGCCGGCAATGTCACGGCTCGAACATAAAGGTGCTCAAGAACGGAAAGCTGGACCCGAACACCTGGCCGAACACCGGGATCGGGCGCATAAACCCGGACGGGAGCAAAGGGAGCTGCTCTGCGTGCCACACTCGGCACCGCTTCTCCGTGGAGCAGGCACGGCGCCCGGACGCGTGCGGCAAGTGCCACCTGGGTCCGGACCATCCCCAGATTGAAGTGTACCAGGAATCAAAGCACGGCATCCTGTACAACGCGTTCCGAGACAAAATGAACATGGGTAACGTGGAATGGGTCGTTGGTGTGGATTACGAAGACACCGCGACATGCTCCACCTGCCACATAAGCGCGACGCCGAATCAGAAATCGACTCATGACGTTGGCGCAAGGATATCGTGGACCCTGAGGCCCGTGGTCTCAAAGAAGCTAACCAACTGGGAAGATCGCAGGAACCGGATGAAGGACGTGTGCCGTCAATGCCACGGCGAAGAGATGGTCGGCGGTTTCTACAAGCAGTTTGACGATCTGGTGGAGCTTTACAACAACAAGTTTGCCATCCCGGCCCAGAACATGCGGAATGAACTGATCAAGATGGGCAAGCTCACCGCCGCGGACATGGACGACAAGCTTGATTGGATCTTTTATGAGCTCTGGCACCATGAAGGCCGTCGAGCACGTCACGGCGCGTCCATGAGTGGACCCGACTATGCGTGGTGGCATGGGATGTACGACGTGGCCCAGCACTTCTACATCAAATTCATCCCCGAAGTGGAGTCATTGCTGGGCGGCAAAGCAGCCGCGGCTCCGTTCCTGCAAAAGCATATCTTCAACGATCCTCGGCATCGTTGGTACAAGGAAGGTATGAGCAAAGAGGAACTCCGGAAGCTGCAGCAATGGTACCAAGACCGGTACGGCGGAAAGGAAGCGAAGTAAGAGGCGGCCAGCGGAAACACTCCAGAAAGCGGTGCGCACTGAAGCGCATCGCCTTGAGGCCAGGGGCATATCCATGAAGGGAATCGTGCGAAACCTCGGACTCACTTCGATAATTGCGGTCCTGCTGTTGACCGCGGCCGCGGTCTGCACCTGGGAGGGTATCGCGGGGACTCGGATCGAATATGAAGCCGATCGGCCACCATATCAGGTCGTTCCAGCCGAAAGGGACCCGAGTTCGCTGGAATTCCCCGTCCCTGTAAGACCGCTCCCGTTGACCATAACGCCGTGCCGTGCCTGTCACGGCCCACAGAAGGATTTCAGAATCAACTGGTCTCGCAGCGAAATCCTCCGGGTTCACACGGGCATTGAACTGAATCACGGCGGCATGAAAGTCTGGTGTCTCGACTGCCACCATCCCGACGAGAGGAATTATCTGCTCCCCTTGGCAGATGGACAGCTGATCCCGTTTGGTGAGTCGTATCTGTTATGCGGGAAATGCCACGGGACCAAGTTCAGGGATTGGCGTCACGGCATCCACGGCAAGCGGGAAGGCTCATGGAGCGCGGAGAAGACGTACTACCTATGCGTGCATTGCCATGACCCGCATTCTCCAAGATACAAGTCCTTGGAACCGTTGCCTCCACCGAGCAAACCTCGAACACCCAAAGAAAAGGTTGCAGCGCACTGAAGGATTCAGGCGATGACCAAACCGAAAGACCATACCGCAGACCAGGAGACGATCCCTTCTGAGAGTCGACCGAGATGCCTGGACGGACAGAACAAGGCCGGTTCGGCCGATTCCTCGCTGCCCAACCGACGGTCATTCCTGGCGGGAGCCACGGCGCTCTTCGGCATGATGGCTGTGGGATCGTGCTCCTGGGAAGAATTTGCGCAGAATAACTTCGAGAGAATGAGCAAGGAAGAGGTTGAACGCGCCGTCGAGAGGCTCAGGAACGAATACAAGGCCAAGTATGGGAAAGACTTCGTGGTGGGCGCGGAGAAGCCGATTGACGGGACGCTCTTTGCCTACGCTCTGGACATTCAGCGCTGCATCGGCTGTCGCAGATGCGTGTATGCCTGCGTGCAAGAAAACAACCTGAGCCGCAATCCACAAATCCAGTATATACGGGTCCTCCGATTCAAAGACGGAAACATGGACCTGGAAGAGTCCACGATCTACTACGATCCTGAGAAAGTCCCTGAACCTGGCTACTACTATATGCCTGTACAATGCCAGCACTGCGCGAATGCGCCGTGCACCAAAGTTTGCCCGGTGCGCGCGACCTGGACCGAGCCGGATGGGATCGTCGTCGTGGACTACAACTGGTGCATAGGCTGCCGGTATTGCATGGCCGCGTGTCCGTACATGGGACGGTGGTTCAATTGGACCGATCCGTACGTGCCAGCGAATGAGGTCAATCCTCAAACCCACTATCTGGGCAACCGTCCCAGGATGCGCAACGTGGTGGAGAAGTGCACCTTCTGCATCCAGCGTGTCCGCAAAGGTCGCTACCCGGCCTGTGTCGAGGCATGTCCGGTGGGTGCACGTAAGTTTGGGAATCTGCTGGATCCTGATAGCGAGATCAGTTGGCTAATCCGCAACAAGAGGGTCTTCCGCCTGAAAGAGGAACTCAACACCCAGCCCAAGTTTTACTACTTCTTCGCAACCTAAGGGACGAGGCGCACTATGGCGAGGTCAGGTTTCATCTATGGCACTGCGAAAAGGCTGGTGACCGGTCCGCCCATCTACTACGCCTGGGTGGCCCTTCTGCTGCTGGTGGCCGGGATCGGCGTGTTCGCGTATGCGAAGCAACTGCAGCACGGCCTGGTTGTAACCGGCATGACCAGCTATGTTTCTTGGGGGCTGTACATCGGGACTTTCACGTGCATGGTCGGTGTAGCCGCGG
>JBMOME010000177.1:0-4953 GCA_049323095.1 Thermodesulfobacteriota bacterium | reverse complement strand
GCGGTGCTCTTGATCATACCCGCATACTTGTACGACTTCGGGCCCATCAAGGAAATCGTGATTGTGGGCGAGGCTCTTGCGGCAAGCGTCTTGATCATGTGCATGCTCTCAGTGACCGCGGACTTGGGAAGGCCTGACAGGGTGTGGCACTTGATTCCCAAGCTTGGGATTTTGAATCTTCCCTCGTCTCTGCTTGGCTGGGACATCGTGGTCCTCAATGGGTATCTCTTCCTTAATATCTTTATTCCAGGGTATCTTTTGTATAAGGCGTACAATGCCAAAGAACCCAATATGTCGCTCATCATTCCCTTCATCCTGCTATCCATCCCCTGGGCTGTGAGCATCCATACGGTAACGGCATTCATTTACAACGGGCTCGCTGCAAGACCATTTTGGAACGCATCGATCCTTGCGCCTCGTTTCCTTGCGTCCGCGTTCTGTTCCGGGCCCGCTCTGGTCATCATCATCTATCAGATAGTACGCAAGTACATGCGATTCCCGGTCAAGGATGAGGCCCTGTTCAAAATCTCGGAATTTATTGCTGTCGCGATGGCTCTCAACCTCTTTCTGCTCCTCGCGGAGTTCTTTAAAGAGCTCTATTCAGATACGCACCACCTCTCTCCCTTGAAGTACTTGTACGTGGGCCTGCACGGCAAGAATATGTTCGTCACATGGATATGGACCGCGCTGGTATTCAACGTGATCGCATTCATAATCTTTCTCATTCCTCGAACGCGGAAGAATTTTGTCACGCTCAATTTAGGGTGCGTCCTTATCATTCTGGGAATTTGGATCGAGAAAGGAATTGGCCTGATTGTGCCCGGATTCATCCCCGCGCCGCTCGGCGAGGTTTGGGAATACCTTCCCACCACAATCGAGGTGCTGGTGACCGCGGGCATCTGGGCGATCGGATTGTTGATATTCACGCTCCTGCTCAAGGTGATCATCCCCATCGAAACCGGAGAGTTCACCAGGGCGAGCCGGGCCTCAGCTTGACCGCGTGGGCCGGTCAGGAGGTGCCCCGATGGTAAAGAGACTAGGAGTGTACTCACTCGCGAGGCTGAGAGAATTGATGTGTACCGATACGTTGCGCATCGGACTGTTCGTTTGTCTCCCTCTGTTAGTGGTGTTTCCGATCTTGAGCATTGCGGCGGAGGAGACAAAGGCGCCGGCTAAGGAGGCCCAGCCGCTCGCGGAAAGCCTCAAGAGCCCTGATCAGTTGGTTGTGACCAAGGCTGTGGAAGAAATTAAGAAGAAGGGAATAACCGACGAGAGCCTCGTTCCGGCGCTTGCGCACGCGATCAAGAACCCCGATGAGATGGTCCGCGTAGCGGTGATCGATGCGCTGGCCCAGATGGGCCCTGCGGCTGCCAAGGCGGTCCCCGCGCTCACGGAATCGCTTAAGGATCAAGATCCTATGGTTCGGGAAGCCGCTACCATGGCGCTCTTTCACCTCAGTGACCATGCCAAGCCTGCAATTGCTATGGTCGTCGAGCGCCTCGGTGACAACAACCCTCGAGTCCGTGACGTGGCTGTGCTCACGCTGTCGAAGATCGGTACTCCCGCAGTCCCCAATCTCGTCGGGGCTCTTGCAAGCGCGAATGAGGCCCAACGGGACGCCGCGGCACGAGCGCTGGCTCGATTGGGAGCGCCGGTTGTCCCGGATCTGGTCGCGGCTTTGGAAAAGGGTGATGCCCGCGCCGCGGAAGGCGCATCCAAAGCTTTGGCGCTTGTGGGAGGGCCCGCTGTGCCGGCTCTCCTGGAGAAACTGCTTCGAGGGGACCAGAAGACGTCCGCGTTGGCTGAACAGACGCTCATAGCGATCGGAGCTCCCGCGGTCCCGGACCTGGTGAAGGCCCTGAAGAAGAAGTAACATCTTCCTGCGCCGCGGGAACCGTAGTTTCTTTGCGGCCATGAACAGAATGACGACTCCGAAGCGGCTGTGTGACCTCGAAAAGACCCTGCCGCTACCAAGGAGGAGGAAGGAACAATGAGACGTACGATCTATTGGTCGATCATCTGGGCGCTCGTTTTGTGCATACCGCTTGTGGCCCTGGCGCAAAAGGAGTGCCCGGATTGTGACAAAGCAAAGTTGACCAGCCCGCTCGA
Organism: Thermodesulfobacteriota bacterium; assembly: GCA_049323095.1. Taxonomy (GTDB): domain Bacteria; phylum Desulfobacterota; class Desulfomonilia; order Desulfomonilales; family Desulfomonilaceae; genus VGSG01. The sequence goes on along the minus strand of JBMOME010000177.1, from coordinate 2,844 downwards.
CCCGAATTGGAAGCAGTTCCGTCCGCCTCCGCTGGCTCCCGGAGAACTGCCGGACTGTCATCGTGTCCAGTTTGGGAAACAGGACTGCGGCGATTGCCACATGAAGGAAACGCCCGACATGTACAAGCAGTGGATCGGTTCAAAGCACGGCATCAACAACGTCAAGTGCGGGACCTGTCACGGGGATGTGGTCAACTACCGGGCCATGCCCGACCGTATGGTCTGCATAGGGTGCCATTCCACGCAAGTGAAGAACATGCCGACTCAAGCTGCTGTTACGAACTGCTCGTACTGCCACAAATCGCATTGGTTCACTATTCATAAGATCGACAAATACAAGCAGTTCGCGCCCGACCGCGAAACTCGGTTCAAGGTTCCGGGTTTTTAAAGCCTCTAACAGCAGGTCAGGCCAAATTGCGGAGGATGCAATGAGAATGACGCGACGTGAAATGATCAAACTGTCGGCAGCTGCATTCGCTGCCGGCGCCCTCAATATACCTTTTGCCAATCCAGCAGAAGCTCAGGGAGACGAGGTCGTTGTAGACAAATGGATAAAAGGCGCCTGCCGGTTCTGCGGGACCGGCTGCGGCGTCTACATAGGAGTCAGAGGCGGCAAAGTGGTCGGCGTGCGAGGCAATCCCGAAGCACTGACGAATTTCGGATTTCTCTGCGTCAAAGGCTTCAAAGGCTTTCTGAGCATGTACCATCCGGACCGGCTCAAATATCCTATGGTTCGGCAAGCGGATGGGAAATTCAAACGCGTTTCTTGGGACCAAGCCTTGGACCTGGTCGCGAAAAAGTTCAAAGAGTTGCAGTCCAAGCATGGCAAGGACTCGGTGGCGTACTACGGTTCCGGCCAGTGCATGACCGAGGAGAGCTACACCTTCAATAAGCTGTGGAAGGGTGGGTTCCGATCCAATATGGTTGACGGTAATCCACGGCTCTGCATGGCTTCCGCGGTCGGTGGCTACATGACGACCTTCGGCACGGACGAACCCGCGGGGTCGTACAGCGACATCGAAAAAGCAAAGACCTTTTTCGTCGTGGGCTCGAACATGTCCGAGTGTCATCCGATCATATTCCGTCGGATCGCGCGGATGAAACTCGAAGCGCCCGATAAGATCAACGTCATTGTGTGCGAGCCGAGGTACACTTCCACGTCACGCATCGCGGATGTGTGGCTCCCTGCGGACCCGGGAACCGATCTCGCGGTCTTCCACTGCATGGCCCGGGAAATCATCAAGAACGGCTGGATAGACAATTTCTTCGTAAACAACCTCTGTCGGTTTACCACCGGCCAGCAAGTGGTGGATTTCGAGGCTTACAAGAAGTTCCTGGAGCAGTTCACGCCTGAAACGGTCTCCAAGCTGACCCGTGTGCCTGTGGCCAATATTGTAGAAGCGGCGAGACTCTTCGCTACTCAGGGTCCGACCATGAGCCTGTGGACTATGGGCCTGAATCAGCGGACCAGAGGGGTTTGGGCAAACAACCTGATTCACAACCTGCACCTCATTACCGGCAACATTTGCAAGGACGGCGCGGATTCGTTTTCGCTTACCGGTCAGCCAAATGCATGTGGCGGAGTGCGGGAAACAGGATCGCTGTGTCACCTTTTGCCGGGAACCAGATTGATCACGAACGAGGCTGCCCGAACTCAGGTCGAAAAGGCATGGGGCATTCCTGCAAAAAGCATAGATCCCAAGCCCGGCTTTCACACCATGCAGATGTTCGCATCGTTGGGCGCGGAGAACGACACTACCAAGCCGCTCAAAGGTATGTTGATCACCACCACCAATCCAGGTCAATCCCTACCCAATGCTCATAAGTACTTCAAAGGAATGGAAGATGCGTTTCTCGTGGTGATCGACATCTTTCCGACACGAACTACTCAATTCGCCGACGTTCTGCTGCCTGCGGCCTTTATCTATGAGAAGGGTGGGGTGTACGGGTGCTCCGAGCGGCGCAGCCAACTGACCAGCAAATGCGTAGAACCTCCCGGTGAAGCAAAACCCGACCTGTGGATAGGAGCACAACTCGCTAAACGCATGGGATTTGAGAAGCTCATACCGTGGAATGGTGACGACCCTGCCAAGAATTACCAAATGGCTTGGGATGACTACCGTATGTGCGTCAAGGACAGTGAACACACCATATACGGTATGACCTATGATCGGCTGAAAAAGCTTGAAGCCGGTCTTCAGTGGCCTTGCCCAACCCCCGATCATCCCGGGACCGCCAAGAGGTACGTTCGCGGGCAGGACCCGATAATGGACATGCCTCACATCGAAAAAGTGCCTCCGCAGGCCATGATCTACTTCTACGCGGACAAACAGCACGAGGGCAAAGCAAACGTATTCCTCAGACCGTACAAGGGTCCTGAAGAGCCACCTGACAAGGACTATCCCTTCTTCTTGACCACGGGCAGGGTCATCGAGCAATGGCACAGCGGGACCATGACCATGCGAGTGCCCGAAATTGCTCGGTCTCAGCCCAATGCGTACGTGGAGATCCATCCGAACGACGCGAAGCAGTACAAGATCAACAACGGCGACATGGTGAAGATAGTCAGCCGTCGAGGTTTCATGGTGCTCCCTGCGCGGGTCGTGAAGATGTCTTTGCCGGGCATTCTCTTCATCCCGTGGTTTGATCAGGCATGGGACCGCATGGTCAACCGTGTTACCATTGACGCGGTGGATGAAGGCTCAAAGCAGCCGGAATTCAAGATCTGCGCGGTCAAGATCGAACGAGTCGGCGACCCGCGAGATGTGGCTGAGATGACAATCATCTCCAATGTGAACGACCCGTTCCCCATAAAGGTTTGACCCAAATGCGCGGTCAGATATT
>JBMOME010000176.1:0-10775 GCA_049323095.1 Thermodesulfobacteriota bacterium | reverse complement strand
TCTTACAAGAAGGGCCTCCCCGATTCTTACTCGTTTGATTGCGAACTGCTACGACGGTTGACGGGCCTGTGATCCCGAAAAGGGCCGAGAGGGCAAGAATCGCACAAGGGAACGCGCTTGCAGTATGTATGTCCCACCGCAACGAATTGGGCGTGAAAGTCGTTGTACAAGTCTACGTCAGATGGAATGTGAGCATGGAATAGGGCCTGAACAGTGTCGTAATCCGCCTTGTCATCCATGAGCCCATGACGACCAAGGACGCGTCGAGTATAAGCATCCACCACAAAGATCGGCTTGCCCGCAGCATAGAGTATGATGCTGTCCGCGGTCTCTTTTCCTATTCCGTTGATGGAAAGCAGCTCTTGCCGCAGAGCCTCTACCGGCGAGTCGAAGAGCGCGTCCTGATCGCCGGTGTGGCGCCGGACCAGGTGTTCCACAAAATTGCGCAGTCGGGTGGCCTTCACGTTGAAGTATCCTGCAGGGCGTATCAGCGCTGCCAGCTCGTCATGAGACAGCTCGTAGATCTTGAACGGGTCCAGCGCGGAGGCAGCCTTTAGATTGCTAATGGCCCGGACCACGTTGCGCCACGCGGTGTTCTGGGTGAGTACCGCGCCCACGCAGACCTCGAAAGGTGAATCGCCCGGCCACCAGTTCCGATGGCCGAAATGAGCACGCATAGCCTGGTACATGCGCATCAGGCGTTCACCCACCGCGTCTTCTTTCGTGATGCGCGGGCTAACCCCACGAGTCTTGATCTTGTCCTTGGCCGCGACCGTCCTGATGTTCCGGGAGCCCATTGCGCTGTACTACGCGCCTACCTAACGAATCTCTTATCTGCTGAACGTCGTGCATACTCGCATGGCTCGCGGGTGCGGTCAACAAGCGCATTCCGGAAGAAGTGAGGACTCGACTCCAGCCGCGGGTTCTGATATGTATGGCTGTCATTGCATCTCGGGAGAATCCTCAGTGCTCAATTTGCCGGTATTCATACTCACGCTCGTTCCTCTTTTTTCCGGTACAGTCCCTGGTGGAAGTCCGACCGCAGCGGATTTGCCCACACTCTTGGGGGTTCACGGACCGATCTCACGTGAATTCATAACCGGCAACTGGCGCTCCCTCGATCATTTTGTCCGCTGGGGCATTACCGACAAGAAGAAAGCACGAGTGCGTGAGTTCGACCCGCCCGCGCTCATGTCTGTGCGCGAGGATGGCACAATCAGGATGCTCGGTTTCTTCCAGCCCGAGGAAGGCCGATGGGAAGTATCGCGAGATGGCATCCTTATCTTCGATCCACGAAGACCGGAGCAAGGATCACAGATCTTTCCTGTGCGGAAGAGGGACCAGGATCGAATCTGGGTGATCCTCCCCTTCTCAGGCGGCGCTACCGGGATCGGAATGGTACGGATTTCTGACGAAGAGTTCGAGAAGGTATCCGAGAGTTTTAGAGAAAAGCCAAAGAAGCGAAGAGAGCGGACCTCACGACGCTAGAAGCCCTCGCAAGACGTAAGATCATTTGACAGATATGTGGGAAACCTCTCCGTGAATTCCGATTCCGGGAACGGCTTTCTTACTTCTGAACCCTCGACCGAGACATGAAACCCAATTTGGGGTTTGCTCGAGAATTAAGTATGGTGTCCCCAGAATTTCGCGGAATTTCGCCGGAATTTCGGAATTTGCGAAAACAGTATTATGTCCCCTAAATTCCCGATTAGGTTCAATCCATCTGCGCAAGGATCGACTTGGCTGACTCTTTTAGGTCGACGATATCGGATCTCGTGAGGCTCTCCAGCTCAGATCGGTGCAGGCCTTTCAAGAGGCAATTACAAATCTGCCTCAGATCGACATAGGCCTTTTGCGTCCTCTCATCAAAAGGGGAACGGGGAAGGTGTATCGTTATTGATGGCGAGGGGTCTGCTCCGCGGGAAGTCAGTCGGCAGATCTGCTCCCGTGCTTCGTTAGATATGACTACTTCTGCTATCTCAACCTTGACTGTGCCAAAAGGAACGTACTGATGAACCTCCTCGGTAACTGTGTAAGCAAGTAGCAGGTCTCCGTATTTCTTCCCAATGACACGGTCCAAAAGTACTCGTTGTATGTCTCTAGCCTTGTCAGCATGACCAGGTCCTAGCTTTTGACTATTAGGTGACAGTTCAAGAAGGGTGTTCAGAGCCCAGTTTCGTACAGACTCGTGAGGAGAGGAATCGAAAACTTTCGCAAGCAGGCTCCGGTCCGTGAGGCGCTTAACTGCCGCGCACCGAGCGTCCACGTCAGGATGACTCAAAGCAATCTCAGTCAATTCTCTCTGGCTCATTTGAGCATTTACGCCGTTTGGCGGTTTGTCTTCGGCCAGCACCGACGGTGAGGCCAAAGCCAGAGATAGCAGGACGCCCGCAATAACTGAGAAGAAACATGAAAATGACCCAAAGTTCACGGCAGGTGGCCTTGTTCTTTGGATTTTTGAGCAGGAATTCGGGGAGGAATTCCGGAATTCGGGGGACATAACACTCATTTTCGGAGGGGGTTGAGAAGAAGACGCGTTCCGATGCGCCTTCCGACCTCTTGGGGCCATTCCGGGCCCTTGATTTCACCAAGAACAACAAGGAAGTCGAGCCTTCCCAACTTCCCCGTCTTCTCATTTTCTCCTTGAGGTCCCGAAAGGGATTTGAACTCCTGTCGCCGGCGTCAAAAACCTTTCCGCTTGTAATATCAATGACATGTTGCCCGTAGTCCCCGTCGCTTACGGTCTCTGTCGGTCACGTGCGGTCACATGGCTTCAGAAAAACGGGGTAGGAACAGGAGTTCTGCCCTCATCCATCTTGGGACCACTTGATGTTGCCATGCTCTTTGTCCCACTTTGCCCACGCCGTTCTCTCGACGGGCCGTGGCAACATCGATTCCAGCATGACATGATCGGCCCGGGATAAGAAGGATTTTTGCTCCTCATCGACCGCGGCGGCTACATAGCGGACCCTGTAAGAACACGGAATTCCGCCTAAATCCGGGGACACCACACATAATTGGTGCGCAGCCTGACAATTAAGTAAGGCGTCCGCGGAATCCCCAAGAATGGTTAGACCGCCTCGCGGCCCCGAACGAGGTAGTCGGACAGTCTCTGCAAAAGGTCACGATGTCGTTCAGGAGCGATCGACCCAATGGGTCCAAGAAAATTACTGACTGGAAGCACTGCAAGAAAGCCAAGGCGAATTAGAGAGGCAGCCTTTAGGCCGCTGGCAGTAAAATCCGGATCGCCTGGTCGTATCACGTCGTCAAAGCCCGGAGTCTCGTTGTGAAGCTGAGTGCTGACTCCACAGACAAGAAGATCCCCGTGCGGAGGCATCGCCCTGAGAGCAACAGCGGGGCGGTTCTTGACCTGCCCGTCGGCTTGGGGCAGCGGCGTCAGAACAACGTCACCTTCGGTCATCGACGGAGGTCCTCGGCGCCATAATCCGGCTCATCCGTGCCGTATGCCGCGGAGAGACCCTTCCGCGCGGCCAAGATCCAATCCTCGCCCACTTCTGCCTCAGTCGCGGGCAACACCGTCACCATAAGGGGCGAGTTGGGTGGGATCTCGAACGGCTCGTCGAGGATAATCCTCTCGCCATCATAATGCGCCTTAAGGGTTACAGCAGGCATATTGCCTCCACGCATACGCCGGAGCGGTTCCAGCCGCGAAGGTCAACGACCGGTTCGAAGCAGACTAGCACTCATTAGATCGATCCGAATAAGATGCGGAGTCTTAATTATCTGCTGTTATCGTACATATAACACGCCATTCAAGTGATAACCAGAGGGGCCCCCCTGATCTGGGCATCAGGTCAGTGCTGCCTTTGGCCCAACGTCATCCTCATCGCTTGAAGGCGAACCGGCATTACTTGCCCGCAGCTGCACTATACCGTAGCAAGGGACGTCGAACCGCCTTATTAACCGATCTGGACACAGCCTGACCGATCAGCACGCCCGCGCTGAGTACAAGGGTGGGAATATCACGCGAATCAAGCACACCGATCCGAAACAGCTTGGTTGCCGCTCGCCACACTTGACCAGGGGTATAGAATTTGCCCCGTATCTGCTTGCTGATACGTTTCAGTCCTTGGCGTCCGAGAAGCTCGGAGTACACGATGGTGTCGTCTCCCACGTAATAGCCCGGGGTTGCCGCGACCTGATCCTTGAGCGGTGAATACTTCTCTACACGCAATTTCTGGTACGTTATGGAATCCAGTCCCAGCTCTTTGGCGAACACCGGGATCTGCATCATCTCTTCTTCGGTTTCTCCCAGATTCCCGTAAATAAAGTACCCGTGGTAGTAAAACGGGAATTTCCTGAAAGCCTCGAACGCCCTTCTGACTCGCGCGGAGTCGAATCCCTTGTTCAATTGTTCCAGAATGCGGTCTGTCGGCGACTCGATCCCGAAAAGGAATACCTTGATCCCTGCTCGCGCCGCGGATTCCAGAACATCCGGGTGGTCTGATACCTCGATTCGGGCTTGCACGAGGAACTTCTTCTTAATTCCCTCAGCCACGATCCGATCGCAGATCTCTTTGGCCCGCTTAGGGTTCACGAAGAAATTCTCGTCCGCGATCAGAACGATCCCCGCGGAAATTTGCCGCAGCTCCTCCATGACGGAATCGATGGATCTGGCGGAAAATCGGCGCTTCTGGGTCCAGGGATTGAGGTTGAACGTGCAGAACTTGCAATGGTACGGACAACCGCGGGAGGTTAGCAAGATATCGAATTCTTCCCCACGAAATGTCATGCCGCCTATGTTGATATGATACGGCATCAGACGGAGGTCTCTGTTCGGGAACTGGAAGGAGTCCACGTCGCTGAAATCGCGGTGTGGATTGTGAATGAGACCGTCCCCACGCCGGAACGAAATACCCGCGATCTGCTCAAGATCCGTGCCTTGAGCTATCTCCACGATGGTCTCCTCGCCTTCGCCGCGAACTATGATGTCCACACCAGGACACGCCGCAAAGACCTCTTCCACGTGGTCGGTTGCCTGCTTGCCGCCGACGACCGTAGTCACTTCTCTGGGCAAGGAGTTCACCAACTCGCACACTTCTCGAAAGTGGTACTCCCAGTTGATGCTAATGCAGAGCAGGTCCACCCCTTCCGAGATGAACTTCCGTAAGGCGTCCAGGTCTCTCAGGGGTGAGCGCAAACGCAAATCAAGAACGGTGACTCGCTCGACGTGCGGTTCGATAGCGGAGGCTATGTACTCCAGCCCTGTTGGCGGGAAAACCGCGAGTCCGAGTGAACCGGAGTGGCTATCACGGAAGTATGGGTGAAGGCACAGGGCATGTTTGTAAATAAAGGACAAGGGTTATCTCCTCACAAGCACCCGCATACTGCTCGAAGCGAAGCGCTGTGTCAAGGCGTGGTTCATAAGACGATGGATTTGGGGAGCGGGCTTTTCATAAAAGCGAGGGCTTTACTGGGCGGATTCGCGGCGACTCTGGAGTCTTCTATCCTTCTTCATAATCTTCCGGAACACCTCACGGAGTTCGTCTTCCTTTACTAACTCCAGGAGTTCCCGGGTCGCTTCCGGCTCTTCTTCATCTGTATCGGGAGGCTCCAGGATAGGAGGCTCCTGCCTGTCGCAGCCAGCGTCCGACTTGAGAGAGAACTTGATGTCCGTAATTGGGGCTGCATCAGGACCCAGACACGCATTCACCTTTTTCAACAATACGGGCTTGATGGCAGCGAGCTCATTCATCCAGACAGAGGAATCCACCGCCACGTACAGAGTTGAGCCGGAAAGCCTTTCTGCGTGAGCGTGCTTGGCAATGGCTGAGTGGACAATCCTCGGCCACATATTCACCACTTTGTGTCGAGCCAAAGCAGGCCCGAGCCCAAGCGCTTCCAGTGCGTTGGTGATAATGGAACCGGCTCTTACCGGAGTGCTCTTTTTACGCGTGGTCATGATTGTGGATCGGCATTGCGAGGATGCGTGGCGTCCTTCGAAGCAGCGCGGCCGTGGTATCGCACCCGTTCACGCGCATTCGGTCGGATCACCCTTGATTTTGGAAACCGCGTGCTCCAGCGCGGGCATCACCACTTCCAGGTTCTCGATCGCTCCCCGGGGACTTCCGGGGAGGTTGATGATGAGAGTCCGGCCCCTCACGCCTGTTAGAGCGCGCGAGATCATCGCGTGCGGGGTCTTTGTCATGCTGGCTGCACGCATGGCCTCCGCCATCCCGGGCACCGTGCGATCCAGCACCCTCGCAGTGGCTTCCGGGGTGACGTCGCGAGGCGACAAACCGGTCCCACCGGTGGTGAGGATCAGGTCCGCGCGCTCCTCGTCAGTCCATTTCTTGAGGACGCGGCAAATCGCATCCTGATCGTCAGGTACTATGGCGGTCCAGGCAACCTCGATACCGTGGGACTTCAGGTACGCCGTTAAGGCAGGCCCACCCGCGTCTTCCCTGAGACCGGCTGACGATCGGTCGCTAACGGTCAGCACCGCCGCACGCAGCATGTTTTGGCTGCCCAAAGCTATGAGTGGTCTCCTGTTCCTCAGGAAGGCCTCGATGGAAGTCTCTTATCTGAACATCTTGAGCTTCCAGCTCCTGCCTGAGAAAACCCGCGGCTTTCCATGGGTCCACCGTGCAGCCGCACGTGAAGATGTCCACAGCCGCGTAGCCGTGTTCCGGCCAAGTGTGAATAGTCAGGTGAGACTCGGCGATCACAACCACGCCAGAGACACCCTGCGGATTGAAATCCTGAAACGCAGTTTTCAGCACAGTCGCTCCCGCAACCTCCGCTGCCTGGGTCATTATCTTCTCCAGGTATCCCATGTCATCAATCTTCGCGGGATTGCAGGAGCAGTACTCAATAAGGAGGTGAATTCCCAGTGCTTTCATTTTCAGCCCCCAAGCCGATTCGGTGTTCGCCTTCTCAACGAAGGCGGTTAGCTGACCACTCCCCTGCGTGAAGTCAGCAAACAGTGGGCGAAGTTCGGATCGGGCTAAAGTGCCTCCACCTTTTCCACCCACACACGTGAGCCCCGATGACGGCCAGCGTCTCCGGGACACTACGGCCAGGCCCGAGGAAATAACTTCCTCAGGCTGAGGGAGAACCGGGTTTCAAGCGTACGAGGAGGAACCGAAAACGTTCCTCGCTCAGCACTGTGCCTCCCTGGGGTATTCCTGATGCTTGCGGAGAAAACGGATTAGTACAGAGTACGACTGCGGGGGTATTTCTCTCCCGAAGGGGAAGGGGCAGAGATGGGATAACTCGTTGAATATACACTACTTTTCTCCCACCGCGCAGGCATACGGTTGCATCCTTAAAAAGATATTTTTGCGTGATTCTGCCCCCTGTTGTCAAGAGCAAAGGTGCGGGTTTGCGTGGTCATTTAGTTGGTGCTATTATTAGTACTATTAAGAGGACGCGATAGGAGGACCCATGCAAGCACGTACCAAATTCTCGGAGGACATTGTTCCGCTCAGTGATTTGAAAGTCAATCCAGGCCGAATTATGAGCCAGGTCGACAAGACTCGCAGACCGGTTCTTGTGACCAACAGAGGGCGTGGCCTTGCGGTCGTTCAATCGCTGGAGGATTATGAAACTCAAACGGAAGAGCTGGCGTTTCTGCGTGGTATTGTCGAAGGACTGATGGATCTGGAAGAAGGCCGGGAAATGAGTCTCGCTGACGTTAAGAAGCGCCTCGGATTGACTTGAACAGATGGCCCGGAAATACAGAATAACCTTTGCTGTCTCCGCGGTGCGAGATATTGAGGCAATCCGCACGTGGTACACCGATCAGCAGATTCCCGAAGTAGGCGAGCGCCTATTGGCGGAAATAGTTTCTGCTGTAGAAGGGCTCGCGGGCTTTCCTCTGAGCGGTCGGATCGTACCGGAGTTTGGCATCGCTCAATTACGGGAGATCATACATCCGCCGTTTCGCATAGTATATCGCGTCGATGACCGCGGTGTACGTATTGTCCGAGTTTGGCGCAGCGAGCGAGTGCTCAAGATCCCCTAGACCGTCACTGCAAGGAACACAACGAAGGGCCCGAGTTCGCTGATAGATTCCCGAAACGACTTTTGCCGCAGCAACCGGATTATCGCTAGCGATGTAATCGAAGTGCCGCCATGACTTACTCTCTATTGCACTCGGCGCCAAACGATTATGCGGGAGGGCAAAGATGAGCCAGGGAGATCTCGTGACCGCAACGAGGGCAAGTCTTCTTGCATGGGTCCAGTAAAGCGCGGCAGTTCGCGCAAAACCGAGGGACGTCCGTTCCCAGATAAGAAAGCGCGGCGCCGCATCGGCTGCATACGCCTTCTTCCTCAAGGGCGTACGCTCCGCAAACCGGACAGGGCACCACCACGCCGTGACCGAGCGGCTCGAAAGGGGATTCTTTACGAAATCGGTCCACACGCCGTTTCATGAGCCAGGCCATGAGGATCATGAGCGGGATGAGAGAAATCTTCGCCGCGGCAGGATTGATTGACACGACAAAGTTATAGCTTCCATGCAGGCAGATCGCCCAGAAGAGGCCCCGAGAAATGGTCCACAGCTCATCTTCTCGCTTGAAGCGCGCCTTGCCCATGGAATAGCCCCACATGGACGAGAACATCACGTGAGCAGGCGTAGCGAAGACAAGCCTCTCCACAATTACTCCAGGACCGAACAGCAACATGTTAACCGTGTTCTCTACGGTAGCAAAGCCGATGGCAGCGGCCGCGCTATACACGATTCCGTCAATGGGTTCCCGAAAATCAGTGCTCCGATAGATGCCGACCCATACCGCGAGCAGTTTGAGGCCTTCTTCGATGGGCGCAATCAGGAGAAAGCTAAGGCCGAAAGAGCGCCAAAGGCTCCCCGGACCGACCGACGCCTGAGTAAGGTGTTCGAAAATCGCGGCTGGTACCGTACATAGACAGCCCCACAGGAAGACACGACCAATGTTGTCAAAAGACCAGGGCCGGTACGGGTCTTTCCGATAGAAATAGGCCAGCCAGGCCAGGGCAGGAACCAGACCGAGTATCAGATAAAGGTATTCCAGAACATCACCTCTGAATTGACTTGATCCCAACCGGACCGTATAACATGGAATCAGGCCAGAACCAAGTGGGCGGCCAGGAGGCTTATTCGTGATGCCAGTTGCGCCTCAGATTGCACCTTCGACCGACACCGCGGATGCGCTGGTGCGCATCGAGCAGTTGGTCAAGTATTTTCCCGTGCAGGAAGGTTTCTTGCGCAAAGCCGACCAGTTTGTACACGCGGTGGACGGAGTGGATCTGGAAATTCGTCGCGCCGAAACTCTTGGACTGGTGGGCGAATCGGGTTGTGGAAAATCTACCCTGGGTCGATTGCTCCTCAGATTGGAGCGGCCCACGTCAGGCCGGATCCTGTTTGAAGGACGCGACATCGATACGCTCAGTTCGTCAGAAATGAAGCGCCTCAGACGTCGAATGCAGATAATCTTTCAGGACCCTTACTCTTCTCTCAATCCTCGACGTACCGTTTACAGCACTCTCGCAGAGCCTCTGGTCATTCATGGGATCGGGTCACGCTCCGAGCGGCGTGCCAGAGTGCTTGCGCTCGCGGAGGAGGTGGGGCTGCGGCCGGAGCACTTGGACCGCTATCCTCATGAATTTTCAGGAGGCCAGCGCCAGAGAATCGGCATTGCCAGGGCCCTCGCGCTCAACCCCAGTCTGATCATAGCTGATGAGCCGGTGTCGGCCCTTGACGTGTCAATCCGTTCTCAGGTCATCAATCTTCTGGAAGATTTGCAGGAACGTCACGGCCTGACCTATCTCTTCATATCCCACGATTTGTCGGTTGTTGAGCACATCTCGGACAGGGTGGCGGTGATGTACCTGGGAAAGATCGTAGAGTTGGGAAACCGTTACCAAATCTTTGCAGAGTCGTTACATCCGTACACAGAAGCGCTGCTCAGCGCTGTCCCCGTGCCGGACCCCGAATCCGGACAAGAACGCATCATTCTGGAAGGTGACGTGCCCAGCCCTATCGACCCACCGTCGGGCTGCCGCTTCCATCCCCGGTGCTGGCTCAGGATACCCATTTGCTTTGAAGTCGATCCGCCTCTCAACGACGTGGGCGAGGGCCACTCCGCGGCGTGTCATGTGCGGGCCCCGGTAGCCGAAGTCAAGATGCTCGCCGAAACATTACAGCCCTAGAAAGGGCGATGACCCGCGCCGGGAGTCGGTGCTCTCCGGCTCATGATCCGGAATGGCCAACACCTGCAGTAACCAGTTTATGGAGGCGAGGTAGCGGGGATCGCTCTCTTCGGAGAGGGGTTCGCAGTCGGCCAGGACACGTTTGCCGGTCATCAGCCCGCCCGCGAACTCCATGCAGCTCTGGCTGTCGCAGCGACCACAATTGGTGCCTGGAAGCCTCCGGAAGATCTCCGTCGCGCCGATACCCATCCGAGGGACCGTTTCCGGCTGAACGGTGAATCGATATCGGTGGGCCTCACAGATGAAATCCACGGTGGTCCGAAGCATGATCCAGAAGTCCATCAAATCGTCGCCCCTGGATATGACAATCTCATGAGGGGATATGACGATCAGCCGATGATCTTCCTCGAACGCGAGTATGGGCACTTCCGGTCTGTACGACGCGCCTCTAATCAGCCTGGCCGCGAAAGGAATCACTGACCCCAGGCTCTTCTCCACCGAAATGGTGATTCGCAGCTTTCCCTGGTCAGTGATGGAGGGACCCACGCTTTCCGTTCGTAGGTTTCCAAATATTGTCTTCCACTGGGGATCGGGAGCGCCGGCTTCAGGGCACTCGCTGCCCG
>JBMOME010000175.1:0-10838 GCA_049323095.1 Thermodesulfobacteriota bacterium | reverse complement strand
GTAGTGGAGCCCACGGCCCACTCCTGCCCTGCACGGTGCATCACATCTTGAATCTGGAGCGTTCCCAGACTGCTGAAGATAAAGAACAGGCCCACGGCCATACCCACGTCGCCCACACGGGTGATGATAAACGCCTTCATCGCAGCCCGCGCGTTCTCCCGTTCCTTGTACCAGAAGCCGATGAGCAGGTAGCTGCACAGCCCTACCCCCTCCCAGCCCAGGTACAGGAAGAGAAGGTTGTCCGCTAGCACCAGGATAAGCATGGAAGCCACAAAGAGGTCCATGTACGCAAAGAACCTCGCGAAGCTCTCATCGTCTCCCATGAACTCTGCGGAATAGAGAAGGATCAGAAAGCCCACGACAGTAACTACGAGGATCATCGTCACGGAAAGTGCGTCGAGGTACAGAGCAACCTGTGGCCTGAGCAATCCGACGTCCAGCCAGCCCCACAGCACCTGCGTAAATGAATTTCCCGGCGGAGGCGCTGACATGAACTCAACCGCGGCTCCCATTGCCACGAGCGCAGCCGCTCCCACCGATCCCACACCGACCAACGCAACTGTTCGCTTTGCGAGCACCCCACCCAAGAGCGCGAGCACGATGAATCCAGCCAGAGGCCACGCGGGAATGAGCCAGAGGAGCTCAAACATGTCAGCCTCGCATCCGCCGTGCGGCGTCCGCGTCCAACGTCTTGAAATGGTGATGGAACTGGACTATCAGCGCCAGTCCGATCGCCACCTCCGCGGCTGCCATCGTGAGAATGAAAATGAACATGATCTGACCGTCCGGTTGCTGCCACCCTGCTCCCGCGACTACAAAAGCCATTCCGGCCGCGTTGAGCATGATTTCGATGGACATGAGCACGAAGAGGAGGTCGCGGCGGACCAACACTCCCAGCAGCCCCAAGCAGAAAAGGAGTCCCGCGACATACAGCCCGTGTTCCATAGGAACCTGCGCCATCAGGGGCTCTCCTTTCTCGGTGCGGCCACTCGTCGCCCCAAATGATACGCTCCCACAAGGCCGGCCAACAGCAGCACGGATGCCAGCTCGACTCCCAGCACATAGGGCCCGAAGAGGGCCAGGCTCACCTCCTTTGGTGACACCTCGCCTCCGCTGGTCCGCGGCAGTTCCTGCCCCACTAAGACGTAGATGAGCTCTCCTAGTAGGACAATCGCGAGTATTCCCGGGCCTATCCAGATCGCGGGGCTGAGCAAAGCCTTCTGGTGCGCTTCACCCCTCGCTCCCAGATTCAGCATCATGATTACGAACACGAAGAGCACCATGATCGCGCCTGCGTAGATCAGCACCTCCAGAGCCGCGACGAAAGGCGCTCCCAGGACGAAGAAGATCAAAGCCACCGCCAGAAGAGACACGATCAAATAGAGGAGTGCATGAACCACATTGACCCGAGTAACAACCATAGCCGTGGCAATAACAGCTATTATTGACGATATGTAAAAGACTGCATTCATGGCCACTTCTTAATGGAAAAGCCCCTGCACGTGCAGCCCGCTAAGGCATCAGGCTGTGCACATCCACGGGCGGTTCTTCGTTTTCAGCCTCTCCCTTGCCTTTCCCTGCAATAGCCAACCCCGCGACCTTGTAGAAGTTGTAACCGGGATATTTCCCAGAGCCGCTTATGAGCAGGTCTTCCTTTTCATAAACCAGCGAAGAACGGTTGTATTCGCACATCTCGAAATCCGGCGTGAGCTGTATCGCGTAGGTTGGGCAAGCCTCCTCGCAGAATCCGCACAGAATGCACCGGGAAAAATTGATGCGGAAGAACGCTGGATAACGCCTCCCGTGCTCATCTTCGGTTGCCTGCAACGAGATGCAGTCCACGGGACATGCAACCGCGCAGAGATAACAGGCTACGCAGCGCTCGCCGCCGTCCGGATCGCGGGATAGGATGATGCGTCCCTTTGCTCGCGGGAAGTATCTGATCTTCTCATCAGGATACTGAATCGTGACCCGCTTCCGGAATGTGTGGGTCAAGATGGTCCAGGCTGCTTTGATAAGAGATAGCATTGATTCTCCCATCAGCCTTTCGCTAGCACCACTGCGCCGGTCACCAGGAGATTCGCCAATGAGACCGGCAGCATCACCTTCCACCCAAAAGCCAAGAGCTGGTCGAAACGTGGCCGAGGAAAGGTCGCCCTGAGCAAGATGAACAGACAAATGAACAGACCCGTTTTCAAGAAGAACCATACAATCGGCGGCAGAATAGGACCGGACCAGCCTCCGAAGAACAGGGTCACGATGAGCGCCGAGATGAGCGTGATGCCGATGTATTCCCCGACAAAGAACATGCCGAATTTCATACCGGAATACTCAGTGTGATAACCAGCCACCAGCTCGGTCTCAGCCTCAGGAAGATCGAACGGCAATCGGTGAGTTTCCGCCACCCCAGCCGTCAGAAAGATCACGAGCCCGAGGAATTGCGGGATACAGAACCACATCTCCTCTTGCGCTTCCACGATCGCCCGAAGATTAAACGATCCCGCGAGCATTACCACACCCATGAGCGACAGGCCCATGAATACTTCGTAGCTCAGCATCTGGGCGGCCGCTCGCAATCCCCCGAGGAGTGAGTATTTGTTCCCAGAAGCCCATCCGGCAAATGCCACACTGTACACGCCCAAAGAAGACATCGCGAGAAAGAACAGAAGCCCCACGTTGAGGTCCACCACGCCAATGCCGGGCGCAACAGGTATGATCGCGAAGGAGAGGAGCACCGTGACCAGGATGATTGCCGGGGCAAGCACAAAGACCGGCCGATCCGCAAACGGAGGAACCCAGTCTTCTTTGGTCATGATCTTGATCATGTCCGCGAGCACTTGGAGCAGTCCGAACGGTCCCACGCGGTTCGGGCCGTACCGGTCCTGCCACAGAGCGAGCAGCCTGCGTTCGACCCAAATGAGGGCCGCAGCTATGCCGATCGCCACCGCGAGAACTCCAACCACAATCAGAATAGATCCGATCGCCTCGTACATTTCAGCCCTGCTCGGGTGTTCCAGCCTTCCTGACGCGTGTGAGCACCGGAAGTGTGATCCCTTTCAGTCCTTCCAAGTTCTTTGGAACGAGCGCTATTCCCTTCGGAAGTCCCACGATAATCCGCGCCGGTAGCGATACCCATGTGCCCGCGAATTCCACGCCTGCGAGCACTTCTTCTGAGACACCGAGTGACTTCGCATCTTCCGCGTTGAGACCCAGATACGCGCTCGCGGCGCGTTCTACTATCGCCGGCGACAACGCGCTGAGCGCCTCGGATCCGAATATGTGATACGCAGGCAGAATGAGCCATTCGCCATCGCGAGACACAAAGACCTCCGGAATTTGGTCGAAGTATTTTCGGTTTGCCTTGTCGCTTGGCCCAATCAAGCGTAGGCCCGGGTCTCCGCCTCTCAGCGGGCCAGCGATCTCTTCCTGGAACTTGTTCAGAGCCTGCACGGAATTCCAGCCTGGCGCCCAGTACCGTGGAATCAACGCAGGCGGCGAGATGCCCTGGAAGCCTTCCATCGAGAATGAGAGTGCGGAATCGGGATCGGGCGGAGGCGCAGGCTCCTGGACCGCCACATCGGCAAGCATCGCTGCGCGGCCGCTGTATCGATGCGGCTGTCGCGCGACCTTCCGGCCGACAATTCGAAAGCCGGCAGGCGGAGCTATGTTTGAAACAGCTTCGAATACAGGCAGCGTCCGGGCCATTTGAGTCACGAAATCGTCGAACAACTCCCAATTCTCGGACTGCTTGCCCTCGGCAGCGACCTTGGCTTCTCTCAGCCAATGCCGGCTCTCCCGAATCGGTTCAGAAGCGGGAAAGACCCGATAGTAGCGCTGCGCTCGACCCTCGTTGTTAACGAGAGTGCCTTGGGATTCCGCGAACGTCGCCGCAGGTAGGACCAACTCTGCTTCTGTCACGGATTCGGTCAGGCAATGGTCAATGGCCACAAGGTTCTTGCACGAGGCCCTCAACCTGCTTAGGAGTTCCTTTGACACCCTTGTGCAAAGGTCGTTCTCCAGCACAATGACCGTCTCAATCGGACCGCTTTCGGCTCCTTCAATCGCCTCTTCGATGGACAAGCCTCCCATGAGAGCCACGCCCATGCTGTTGCATTCAGGCACAACAAAGGAAAGGCGGACATCTCGGGCACGAGAATGCAGCGCTCGCGCCACATTGGCCGCGGCCTGAATCACCGCGGGGCTCATGGTGCTGGTCCCCGCGATCACGACAGGCTTTTCAGCCTCTCGAAGCGCTCCGGCTATTCTGACTGCAAGAGAGTGTTGGTCTGGGGAAAGGTCTGCGAACGCCGGTGCGCGATTATCCAGCTCGTGGGCCACCGCGAATCCGAGCCTCGCTATGTCGTCAGGCGCTGCACGGAATGTCTCGGTTGCAACATCATCCAGAGCTGTGGGCGCCGGGTTGGCGATGAAGAGAGGCCCCTTTTCGTCTTGCACCGCGCCGCGCACCGCGGCATCCAACCACCTTGGAATCTTCAGTCTATCGGCAATTGCCATAGGCTTCTGGCGTACCGACTGGCGCAAATAGAGCGCCATCATTGGCGCGGTATTCGTCACGTCCTCGCCTAGGATCAGGACAGCATCGGCTGATTCCAGCTCGCGCAGAGACGCGGAACGCACCGGGCCGTCTCTCAGCACATCTGCAATAAGAGAAACCAGGTCCTGCTCCGCTTGAGCCATGCCCGTGGAGAAGTTGTCTTCGCCCACGAGGGCTCTCAATGCGAAATTGGCTTCTAAAGAAGCCCGCGGCGACCCGATGCCAATAATGCGTGAGCTGTTCCGAACAATGCCTGCCAGCCGATTCAGTGCTTCGTCAGCAGTAATCGGCTGCAGAGCGCTCTCACCCTGACCGGTTCTAGCCAATGGCTCACGAATGCGACGCTCGCTGTTGACAAATTCGTAGCCGAATCGTCCGCGGTCACAGAGGAAATACCCGTTCACCTGCCCGTTGTATCGATTGAGGATGCGTCGGAGCGTGCTGTAACGCTCACCTGCGATGGTGTTGCAACCCAGCCCGCAGTGTACGCAGATGGACGGAGCTGTCTGCAGATCCCATTTGCGTGTGTAGTGCTTCTTGAAGGTCTTATCCGTAAAAACGCCTGTCGGGCATATTTCCACGAGGTTGCCGCTGAATTCGTTTTCCAGCGTGCCTTCCTCAAATCTACCGAAGTACATCCGCGAATGAACGCCAAACGCATCCAGGTCTCGACCTCCCGCATAATCCCGATAGAAGCGCACGCACCGGTAGCACTGGATACAGCGATTCATCTCGTGATTGATGAAGGGCCCCAAATACTGGTTCGGATAGGTGCGCTTTCTCTTGTGGGTTCTCCGACACGCGTGCCCGGTCATGACCGTCATGTCTTGAAGATGGCATTCGCCTCCTTCGTCGCAGACCGGGCAATCGTGTGGGTGATTGAGCATGAGCCACTCGATCACGCTCGCCCGAAAATGTCTGATCTCCGCGTCGTTTATGGAGATACGGACGCCATCGGTCGCAGGTGTCATGCACGACATGAATATGCGGCCGCGGGTATCGTTTTCGTCTCTAAAGATTTTCACAGCGCAGAGGCGGCACGATCCCACGGAATGCAGGGCCGGATGCCAGCAGAAATGCGGGATGTCGAACCCTAGTGACAGACATGCCCCGAGCAGGTTTTGGCCTTCTCTGACTTCGTAGGGGATGTTGTCAACGTAGATCGTGACCACGACTTATCTCCACGGGCACCGTTTTTCTCGGATATGGCGCACGAAGTCGTCGCGGAAGAATTTCAGAGCGCTCTGCAAAGGCTCCACCGCGCCGGGAGCCAACGGACAGAATGTATTCCCGGGCCCGAGCAGGCGGCACTGGTCAGCAAGGATTTCCGGATACTCGGGCCTGCCCTCCCCTTTTTCAATGGCTGCGAGCATCTCCGCCAACCACGGGAGCCCCTCGCGGCAAGGTGTGCACCATCCGCACGACTCCCTGGCGAAGAACACAATTAGATTGTGCACCATGCCCACCGGGCATGTCCGATCGTCGAGCACCACCACCCCGCCTGTTCCGAGCCGACTGCCGGCCTTCTGAATCGACTCAAAGTCCATCGGCAAGTCTAGATGTTGATCCGTCAGGAAATCGGTTGAAGCGCCTCCAGGCAAGAAACCCTTCAGCATCAGGCCGTCACGCATCCCGCCCGCGTGTTCTTCGAGGATTTCCCTCACCGTCACTCCCATAGGAAGCTCCCAGGCTCCGGGCCGCTTCACCTTGCCGCTCACCCCATAGATCTTGGTGCCCGCGTCCTGGGTACGCCCGAGGCTTCTGAACCACTCCGCACCGTTGTTCACGATATGAGGCACGTTGCAGAGCGTCTCAACGTTGTGGGTGACTGTGGGCTTGCCCCAGATGCCTGAAATGGTCGGCAGCGGATCGCGCGGACGCGGGACCGCGCGGCGGCCTTCCAAGGAGTTGAGCATGGACGAGGCTTCGCCAGTGATGTAACGGCCAGCGCTCACGTGGAGCCTCATATCGAGACTGTATGCAGTTCCGAGGATATTTGAACCCACGTAGTTTCTTTCGTACGCTTCCGCAATCGCTTGCTCCAGAAGCCCTCGAGCACGAGTGTATTCCCACCTTATGAACACGTATGCGACCTCGGCCTGAATCGCGTACGACGTGAGAATCACCCCTTCGATAAGCTGATGGGGATCGCCCTCCATCAAGAATCGATCCTTGAATGTTCCTGGTTCCATCTCGTCTGCGTCTGCAACCACGTACTTGGGTCGCGGGCTGTCATCGCCGCTTGGCACCGAGCCCCACTTGATCCCGGCTGGAAAACCTGCGCCGCCCCTACCGCGAAGGTTCGCGTCCTTCACCAGTTGAATGACCTCTTGAGGCGCCATTTGGAAGAGCGCCTTCCTGAGCGCACCATAGCCGCCCGCCTTCTCATAAGCGGCCAGCTCAACAGGGCCTTCACCGGGTCGCATTCTTCCTGTGAGCGGTTTTTCCATCGTCAGCCTTAAGAGTACCGTTGGAGGATCTCATCTATGGTCGTTGCATCCAGATTGACGAACAGCTCGCCATCCACCATCACGGCCGGCGCTTGATCGCACGCGCCAAGGCACTGAATCGGCAGAAGGGTGAATCGTCCGTCAGGGGTTGTTTGCCCCAGCTCAATCCCAAGTCGAGCGATCAAGTGCTCTCGTACAAGATCGTATCCCATGATCCAGCAGCTCACGCTGTCGCACACGAGGATCACATGCCTGCCAATTGGCTTACGGTAGATCTGGTTGTAGAAAGTCGCTGCGCTGTCCAACTCCGAGGTGCTCATCTCCAATATGGCAGCAAGCTCGTTGAGCATCTCGTCGGAAATCCAGCCATAATGCCGTTTCGCTATGAGGAGCACGTCTAACGCTGCGCATTCTTTTTGCTGGCAAGCTGAAATAGCAGCGAGCATTTCGCTCCTGACCTCTTCAGTGAGCACCGACTTATTCTGATTCTCCGGCCTCAGTATCATCGATCCACATCCGCAAGCACGTAATCGATACTGCCGAGAATGGCCACCAAATCCGGGACCAGCAAGCCCCTGCTAATGTACGGAATCATCTGCAAGTGGGCAAAAGAAGGAGTCCGGATACGTGCTCGATACGCCATAGTATTCCCGTCACTGATCAGGTAGTAACCGTTGTTCCCTTTGGTGGCCTCAATGCCGCAGAATGCTTCCCCCGGAGGAATCACCGGTCCCCAGCTCACGCTGAGGAAGTGCGTGATGAGCGTTTCAATGTCGTGCATCGTATGCTTCTTCAAAGGAGGCGTAGCGAGCGGATGATCGGCCATATGCGGGCCTTCGGGCATGTTCTTGAGACACTGCTCGATAATCCGCAGGCTCTGGCGCATCTCTTCCACACGCACGGCCGCTCGATCGTAGCAATCCCCGTTTTGGCCAATCGGGATGTCGAACTGGAATTGTTCGTAACCTGAATAGGGTCGCTTCTTGCGGAAGTCCCAGTCGAAGCCGCACGCGCGAAGGCCCGGGCCGGTTACACCCCACTCGATTGCTTCTTCGCGGGTATAGCTACCGACGCCTTTCGCGCGGGCTTTCAGGATGGGACTCTGCATGAGGAGCTTGTCATACTCCGCGAGACGAGGCGGAAAGTAATCGATGAACTCCTTCACCAGCCGATCCCAACCTTGGGGCAGATCCTGCGCCACGCCTCCAATCCTGAACCACATGGGATGCATACGGCCGCCTGTGACGGCTTCAACCACGTCAAACACCCGTTCGCGGTCGTTGAAGGTGAAGAACACCGGCGAAAGAGCTCCCAGGTCTTGTCCGAACGTGCCGTAAAAGACCAGGTGACTGGCAATGCGGAAAAACTCCGCCATCATCACGCGAATAACCTTTACCTTGTCGGATACATCAATTCCTGCCAGCTTTTCCACAGCCAGCACGTACGGCAGGTTGTTCATCACCCCGCCTAGGTAGTCGATCCGGTCAGTGTACGGGATGAAGGTGTGCCACGACTGGCGCTCGGCCATCTTTTCCGCGCCGCGGTGGTGGTACCCGATGTCCAAAGCCGCGTCCGCGATCTGTTCGCCATCCAGCGCAAGCATGATCCTCAGCACACCATGTGTTGACGGATGCTGTGGCCCCATGTTCAGAAACATATAGTCAACATCTTCCGCCGGAGCCTTCATGCCCCATTCTTCCGGTCGAAAGCGGGCCGCGGCCTCTTCTGCCACCGCCTTATCTTCCGGGAGCTGAAAAATTCCCATTTCAGTGGCTCTCGCGGGATGCTCTTTCCGGAGCGGGTGCCCCTGCCAGGTCGGCGGCATAAGAATCCGCCTCAGGTTCGGGTGTCCGTCGAACGTGACCCCGAACATGTCATAGACTTCACGTTCGTACCAGTTTGCACACGGCCATACCGAAATCGAGGAAGGTAGGCTGGGACCATCGCCTCTGAGAGCAACTTTGAGGCGTACGTCCTGGTTGCGGTCGAAGGAGATGAGATGGTACACGACGGAAAAGTCGCTTTCAGGCTGCCCGATCCTATGGTTCCTGAGGCGCTCGTCTATTGCAGTCAAGTCGTAGAGCATGGCAAACGGACTGGGAATTTCTCGCTTCAGGTACCGGAGCACTTCCAGGATTCGGTCTTTCGGAACCCAAAAGGTCGGGACCTCGTCACGAGTCTGCTGTGGTGAGACAACACCTGTCCCGAATTTGCTTTCCAGATCTGTTTGAATGTTCGGGGCCTCTTCCATGAAGGAAAGCTTCCTCTACTCCGGAAATCGTCACACGTGCGAAGGAATTCGCCCAAATATGGACGAACCGAATCAAAGCCGGATCGGTCTAAAGCTCGTCCGGTCCCCTCAAATCAGTTATATTTCGGCGTTGTTCCCGTTTCAGATCCCGCATAGAGGGCATGGGCGCCCTCAGGACCTCTTGACTCCCCACCACCCAGCTCAAAGGACGACGCTCGTTCCCCACAGCCCTTTGCAGCAGTAGCAGGCCCTCCATGAACGACTCGGGACGAGGAGGACAACCAGGCACGTACACATCCACCGGAAGAAACGTGTCCACGCCCTGCACCACGCTGTAAATGTCATACATGCCGCCGGAATTAGCGCATGAGCCCATGGAGATCACCCACCGGGGCTCCATCATCTGGTGGTACAATCGCCGGATAACAGGCGCCATCTTAACGAACGGCGTGCCCGCGATCACCATGAGATCGGATTCTCGTGGGGTGCCTCGGATCACCTCAGAGCCGAAACGGGCAATGTCGTACTTGCTGGTAATACTGGCCGCCATTTCCACGTAACAGCACGAGAGACCAAAATTGAACGGCCAGATCGAGTTCCTGCGTCCCCACGCGACCAAATCTTGCAGCCTGCTCAAGATTATGTTTCGCCGGATTGCATCAGCCTGAGAGTCCCTTTTCGATTCGAGACGCGCATCCGCCCCACTGAGTGTCCACTGCATCGTGATGAGAACCCCCGCCGCTGGGATCAGTGATTCCCGCGTTCACCGCGTTGGGTCGCGGTCCTTCGAGTTGTTAATTCCAGGCCTCCCACCCGCCATAGATAGATGAGGGCCACGAAGAGAAGACCGATAAAGACGGCTATTTCAATGTAACCTGCCCATCCCAATTCCCTGAGACCCACGGCCCATGCAAAGATAAAGAGCGCTTCCAGATCGAATATCACGAAAAACACTGCGATCAAGTAGAACTGCACATCAAATCGGAGTCGCGCAGACCCCGTAATGACCATCCCGGATTCGTACGGCTCACCCGTGGCCCTCTCTCTGTGTCTTTCGCCGAGCAGAAACGTAAGGAGCATCACGGTCGCCAAGCCGATCACCA
Organism: Thermodesulfobacteriota bacterium; assembly: GCA_049323095.1. Taxonomy (GTDB): domain Bacteria; phylum Desulfobacterota; class Desulfomonilia; order Desulfomonilales; family Desulfomonilaceae; genus VGSG01. The sequence continues at coordinate 479 of JBMOME010000175.1, read as the reverse complement.
GGAAGAAATAGAGCAAAAACGGCCAAAGGGCTTCGCTCAAACGACCGACCCCCTCTTCCCGGGCGCGGGGAGCGCCCTACACATTAGTCTCCGTGCCGGAAAAGTATTCGCGGCATTTGGCATCGTCAGCACGGGACAATTATGATTGTAGCACAAAAGATCCGGGCGTGGAGCGTCAGGGTTGCGTCTGTCTCATAACCAAGGGCCGGCCTGGTATTCCTGACGTCCCGGGCGTGACATTTTTTTTCGTCCGCGGGATCATTTCTCATAGACAACCGATCCGATTTGTGTAAATGGACCCAATGATCAAACATCCTTGCCAAGAAGGTTGAAAGGCATGAGCAAACGGATGAGTCTTGCGAGCGTTCCCCAAAGGAACGGCAAACCGCGCAATAAGCCGAGAACTCTCGGGCCAGTGGGAAACCTGGAAGAGCACGTCCCGCCCGACTGGTGGTACCGCATCTTTAACAGGCTCTATC
>JBMOME010000174.1:0-10841 GCA_049323095.1 Thermodesulfobacteriota bacterium | reverse complement strand
ATCCCCATCACCAAAACCCTCTATTGAGATGCCTCCCTCCTTTAGTACAGTTGCCGACAAATCGCGAGCAAAAAAATCACCGCCTCCCTAAATATCCCTCTGCGCCCCTGGTAAGTGAGGGCTTACGAAAATGGGTAATCCTTCACTTACGTGGGGGAGTTTGACGCTATCTGTCATTGCGAGGACCCCGGACTCGATCCGGGGGACGAAGCAATCTCGGTCCTTTAGCGCTGAGATTGCTTCGCTGCGCTCGCAATGACAGTTGTTGGCCGTTGATAACTAAACGCTTACGAAAATGGGTAGGCATTCAATTAGGCCAAGCCAAAGAAAAGGTCTGTCAGTTACTGCTCGGGTTTGTCGCTAGCAAAATCCCCCTGTATCCCCCTCTAGAAAAGGGGGAAAGTGTCAGATACTCTTTCATACAGAATTACGCGGCGAAAGCGATCCGAGAACGGCAACGTTCCCTCCCACGCGCGTACTTCTCGGAAGCCTTCAATCTGGAAAGGCTCCCCTAGAGACGAAGGTCCGGCCATCCGCACCAGATGGCCTTCGGGGGAAAGGACCAGAGAGAGACGTTGAAGAATGGCGGGATCGGAAGAAAACGCGCGGGAAACCACAGCCTCAAACGGGGGGGGCTTGGGCCGCGTGACGAGCGTATCGAGACTCACGTTGAGGAAACGCACATTAGAGAGACCCAACTCGCGCGTGACAAGCTTGAGGAAAACAATCTTGGCCGGATCGCGATCCATGAGTGTAACCTGTTTGGTCGCATCCACGGCGGCGAGAACCAGCCCGGGAAAACCCCCGCCGGAGCCTACGTCCAGCAGTTCCAGAGAAACGTCAATCGGCAGCACTTTGAAAATGGTTAGTGAATCAAGAAAGTGCAGGGTAGCAAGATCTGAGGGGCTCTTTACCGACGTGAGATCGATGCGCGCTCTCCATTCCCTCACGAGTTCCAGATGCCGCAACATCAGTTCCACAGCGGATTCGCGGACCGGGATCTCCAAGATTGCTGCCCCGCGCGTCAAAATGTGAGAAGGATCAAGTTCAGGGTTGCGTGTAGTCATCGATCCATGCAAGATAGGCTGGCAAACCCTGCACGATGGGAAGCGCTATAATCTCAGGAAGTTGGTAGGGATGAAGTTTCTTGACCGCGTCCTGCACTCTCGGGAAGAGATCGGTTCTCGTCTTCATAACCATGAGGCGTTCGGTTTCGTCGCATACACGGCCGTCCCAGAAGTAAATGGACCGTATTTCCGGCACGATGTTCACGCACGCGACGAGCTTTTCTTCGACGAGGAACCGCGCAATTTCCGCGGCCTTAGCCGGATCGTCAATGGTAACAAGACAAACGATGTATGAACCCATAATCACTCCATATTGTGTTTTTCGCTTGACAAACCACAATACCTAGTATATGGTTCACGCATCTGGAGGATCTTGCTTGGCGCGGGGAGGCCGCTCGATGCCCCCAATTCTATCCTCATCTCTTAACGGATGCAACCCCGCGGCAAAAAAGCTTGAATCCCTTGGTCACATCGAAGCCGGGTCCTGTTTTTCCTATCCGGGGGGAATGAGTGGGCTCGCGCCGCGTGCGTAATTGAGGGAGCCCGTTGAGAGAAGGGAGCCGTTGCATGTTCAAGGTCGGGGATGTCGTTGTGTATCCGATCCAAGGTGTCGCGCGGGTTACCGACATACGGATGGAAAAGATTGGGGGAGCCGACCAGCTCTGTTACATCCTTGAAACAGAAATCAAGACGCCCCGAAGACCCGTGATTAAACTGCCGGTGGACAAGGTGGAGGCCAACGGCGTCCGCTACATCATTGATGAAACAGAATACCCGAAGGTCATAGACATATTGAAGAACAGGGAGGGCCGCACCACGGCTCAGACCTGGAACCGCAGGCATCGCGAATACCAGGAGAAGATGCGGAGCGGCAGCATCTTCCAAGCCGCGGAAGTTTTCAGAGACCTGAGTATTCTTAAGCAGAGCAAAGACCTCTCCCACGGAGAGAGACGCCTCTTCGACCAAGCCAAGAATCTGCTTATTAAAGAGCTCTCTATCGCGAAAAGAATCGACGAAGGCGAGATAGAGCGCACCATCAACAAGATATTCAATCCCGGCAACCAGCCTCCCCCGGACAAATAAGAAATCAAATCGTCAGTCCCGCGCTCCTTTTCTTCCGTGAAAGGACCCGGTCGGATGCAGAGCAAAATTATTTCCGTTCTCATACTAGTCTCATGTACGGTCTTCGGCGGTTTGTTGGGGATCTTCGGATGGGGCGAAGGCGCCGGCCTTTATGCGCTTCTGGGGATTGGCGTAGGGCTGGGGATATTCGTGCTCATGCTGATGCGCACATGGGTGCGCATGGACGGAGCGAGCTTGCTCGGAGGGTCCATCGGCGCTGTCTGGGGCATCATCCTGGGTTTGCTGCTCTTCACCGGAGTTTCCCAATTTGTGTCAAGCCCGGAGGTCTCCGCTGCCGCGTACAGCTTCTTGATGATCCTTTTCGCGCTCATCGGCATACAACTGGGAGCCGCCGCGGGCAGACAATTCCGGCGACGCGGCGAGGGGGCTGCACCGTCCGCGGCGGCTGTCGTGGGCATATTGGATACGTCCGTTATCATTGATGGGCGCATCGCAGATGTATGCGAAACAGGATTTCTCAGCGGGGACTTGATCATTCCGCAGTTTGTCTTGCAAGAGCTCCAGACCATCGCGGATTCCTCCGAATCTACCAAACGGACCCGAGGTCGCCGGGGCCTGGACATACTCAACAAGATGCAAAAGCAGTCCTCGGTGGGAATCATCATCGAGAGCAAAGATTATCCTTCTATGAAGGACGTGGACCAAAAACTGATCGCACTGGCCAAAGAAACCGGTCACGCTTTACTCACCAATGACTTTAATCTCAATAAGGTAGCGGAAGTACACGCTATCAAGGTGCTCAACGTCAATCAATTAGCCAATGCCCTCAAGCCGATTGTGCTCCCCGGCGAGAATATGAAGGTGCAAGTCATCAAGGAGGGGAAAGAACCAGGCCAAGGAGTGGCATATCTGGACGACGGGACTATGGTCGTGATCGACAACGGACGGAGGTTCATGGGGCGGACAATTGAGGTGACGGTGACCAGCGTGCTTCAAACAACGGCAGGAAGAATGATCTTCGCGGTAGTTAAGGTGTGACAGTGTTCGCAGGATCTTTGGCGATTGCCAAGATGGTAATGGAATTGCTCAGAAGTTAACAGGCCCAAAAGTGCCATTGCGAGAAGTGAACGGTGGGACAGGCTTCCAGCCTGTCCCACCGTCAATCTCCTCGCAATTGTAGAGAAGGTTTCAGTACTTGCAGGGACTATTTCACCTTGCCCGTGGCCACCAGGAAGTCCTGCCACAATTTGAACCCTGAATCGGCCGGCGAACCCTGATCTACCCACCAATCCACGAATTCCTTATACACGTCAACAAACTGAGGCCAGGTGCCCCGCGGAGCTACACGCTTGCGCCAGTCAGGAAACAGATCCTCGCGCGCGAGCTGGAACTCGGCCTCACCGTAATCCGGGAACTTCTTCCTAAAGAGCTGGTACTGCTCTTCCTTAGCCGCGGCCGGTTCGGGTTTCGCTGTCTCTTTAGGACGTGGCGGAGGCAGGGTCTGTTCCTTGACAGCCGGTTCTGCCCTTTCCGGCGGCGCTGGGGCAACCTCAGCTTTTCTCTGGGGAGGCGCTACTTCGGGTTTGGCGCCGGCAGGAACACGCATGGGGACCGCCTGAGACTCGAAAGGCTGAGCTTCGGGCATAACCGAGGCCTGCGGTGAAACCCGAGCCCCGAGCTGAGCGGAAATCCAGCCCGCTGAAGGGTTGAATTCCTCAATCGACCCGAAGATTTTGCTGACCCGAAACGCTGTGCCCGCGCCTGGAGGCATAAGATATGAATAACGATTCTGGACGAGAATCAGCAAAAAGCCAATCGCCACAATACCGAGGAAAACCCATGAGTGAATTTTCGTCCATCCGGGCGTCATCTGACCGCCGGATCTAAGCGGCTGCCGTTGCGAATCGTTGGGGTTCAAGGCCATCTTCAGCCTCCTCATCTGTGTCACTGGGGCGGACAGGGGGTCCGGTCAACCCGGAGTGAATATATCACATGCGGAAATAATTGTAAATACCCTTATCTGATTAGTTTTCCGGCAACAAAGAGATCCTGGTCGAAGAACGTAAACGAAGATATTTCTCGAAATGCGCGATCATCTCGTCAAGGGTTCGCCTCATTTCTCCCAACACAGGCTCGGCCCTCTTGCGCCACGCCTTCTTATTGTCATTCTCTCGAACTACCTGAACAAGCTTCAGGTGCGATATGTACAGCTTTCGGTAGAGGAGATTCAGTGCGCTGAGCCACTCCCATTCATCGATCATCCTTTGCTGTTCCAAGTACTCGGACGCGAGAGATGTCATGAAAACCTGTTGATATAGCGCGAGCTTAATCAGTACCAACACTTCAAGAGGACTGATGTTCTGTTGTTTTTCTCTCTCGTCTAAAATCCTGAAGAATGTCTGAGGTTCGAGATCGTCACGGAACGCTCGAAGCGCCGAAAGCCCGAAAAGATGACGCTCCGGTCGATCCTGGTGGTAGACCGCCGGGTCACCCGCCACCTTCTTGCGAGCCCTCTGGAGCACAAGCTTTTCAATAGTAGCCTCGTCTCGTAACGGCGATGAGGTCTTCAGGTACGCAACGGTTACGTACTTGAATTCGGGCCGAAGGCCCTCGGTTACTCTCTGCAAGAAGCTCAGGGGACGACTCATATTCTTTTCATGCCCGGACCATCCTGCCGCGGGAAGGTTCATACGAACGCTGCCGCCCGTCCTGTCCAGACCCACCACAACGAAGGAATGCATGTCGGGCCGAAACCTCTTGGTCAGCCCTTCCCACCAGAATGCCCTGAGCCCTCTGGGAGTGACGATCTCGCCACGAGCCTCGTCTTCTCTCCGTGGATTCCATCCCAAATACGTCTGGACCGGCGAACCCTTCTTCAAATAGGCTTCCATGCGCAGCACGTACTCTTCCCACGCAGCAGCCCCTGCCAACTCAGTACGCGGTCCTTTCTTCTCGTAGGTCAGGCCGAACAGACTTGCCAGCCACTTGTCGTCGTCCTCGAGCCAGAAGCGCTGTGGCATTGCCAAGGCATGTCGAATGTAGAAGAAACCGTAGGGAGTCGTCGAGTAGTACACCGACTTGGGATAGGTAAGGCCTTGTACAAATGAGCCAAGTACCATGGCTCGGGATGTCAGACCTCAGTCCAGTTGTGCCCGTTGAACAACATACGGTACCCCCTGAGCGGCGATCTCCTCCCCGAGGATCGGGGCCGGGAACGCGGCAGTCAAACCCACCGCAAAGAGAAAAGCCACCGTGTGATGAAGGTTCCCGCGCGCCATGGTTCCACCCCCCAGGCAAGAAGCGGTTGATAAGCTTAGTTTAGCTAATTGATACTCATCAGGTCAATTGCGGAGCAGGTAAGGTACCATGAAGAGGGGGACGAACGGGCCAAAGGTGGTGGTTCTATGCAGACTCGAATGCATGGTGTCAGCACAAACAGGCGGATGCATACAAATCATGATACAAAACATTCAACCGACGACACAAACCCACAAAATGCATAACTAATCAAAAAGAGACACAAATTTTTGCAATTTCGAGGAAAAAATTCTTGCACGAGACCAAAAATGTGATAAACGAGAGGCGCTTCTCAACATACCCTTTCGTTTTCCTTGAAAAGCCCTGAAAGGGGCGGCTATCCCAGCCGTTGCCGGGCTTTTCGTTTTTGGAAAAAAAGGAATGGCGCCGGAGGAGGGTCGCTTCTCAAGCCCTTTCGACCTGTGGACATTCAGTGAAGAGGGACTTGATAAGCTGACGTATGGTGTTGGACATTCAGTCCGGCGCCATTCACATATCTTTAGCCCTGATCAGAAGATCAGGCCTGCTTCGACAAAACCTCCCTCAAGCGAGAAATCAAGCTTCAGATCGTCCCTACTCTCGTTGAACTGAAGCAGCCGATACCCGCCTTTCGCGTAGCCCCACCGGCCGCAATTCATAGGAACGGTGAACCGAAACCCGACCTGCAAATCAAGCATGAACGAACCGTCACCCCAACCAAGGCTTATCTGATCGTCACAGGAGAAGGTCGCTTGATTGCACATAGTCTTGATACATTTTTGCAGCTCGACCCCAGTAACCACCATGTTGCGCGTGCGGTCCGCCTGATTACCGACCCCGCCGCACACAGCGCTGTTCACACTTACCCGAGAATCGTTATAAAGCCAGCCACCAGTGATCGAGAGAGACGACGAGCAGGTCTGAATCGGCGAATAGAGCATCCCGACTCGTTGATAGACGAATTGCCATTTGTTCGCAGTAAAGCAACCCGTGGGAATGAACTGACCGCCAAAGTAAATAGAGTTCTCGATGGTCTTGTTGCTCGTCTCGTCAAACGGCATGATGGAATAAAAGAAGGCCCAGTTGGGACGGAACTGATACCGAGCTGAATATTCCAGCACCGTGGAATGCTCGGGGAACCCCAGATCATTGTTCAGATCGATTTCCGTTGCAGGGAAACCGAGCACTACAGCAGGGTACCTCACCGTTCCCTTGGTCCGCGCGAAGAACACCTGGGTTGCCAACTCAAACTGACCGCACATTCGACGAGGAAGCTTACACGGCGGTGGCGGAGGCGCACATACCGGTACCGGTACGGGGCAGACAGGGCCCTTGCACTTTACGATGGGCCGCGGATTTGAGTAATGCGCCCGAGACCTGGAATGCAGCGGAACACGAGCCGACGCAGGCTCAAATGTCGCATCCGAATCCACCAGACTCGGCAATAGTGACGAACTTACATTTCCAGTGACGCGTAACGGTTCCTGCGCCTTGAAGAGTGATGCCTGCTGCGGATCGACATTAACGCGGATGAAAGAATGGTCTCTGGCGTGTGCCGCCGCAAGTGCGGCCAATACAAGTGCGAGGCAAACCAACACCTTACAAAGGTTGCGTCTCATCAACCTTCCCTCCCAGCTCGAACTAACTGGTATCGCTTAAATATAAATCGCCAAACCTTGTCAAGCAAAAAAGATCCAAAATATCGCTAATTTTGATTTCGTTTCGAGAAAATACTTGCTGTTGTATTTCTTAAATAACAAATTAACAATGTTGATTATAAACATTCTAGTAATACATTTAATTATTCAATCAACACATGGAATATACAAAAGATGCTGACGAAAAAAAGACAAAGGTGTCCCTCCCCTCCTCCTCTCGGTGGTCGTAGCGCGCGCGTTGGAGCGCGTACGTGACCCCGGCCGGGGCAGGTCAACCCCCCGGCATGGGAAAAGAGGGCACACCGTAGCACCGAGAGGTTTCAGGGCCCTGAGCGCGCCAGCGCGTACTCAACGAGGCCGTGCGATCCGTCCAGCTCTTCGGATCCCCCTCGGTTACGATTTGACCAAAGTCATGTTATAATGGGAATTTAAGGAAGATGCTTCTCAACATACTCTTCCCTCCCAGTTAAATCCCTTAAATGGCTCAATTACTCATCTCGGATTCTGTGTCAAGAAAAAAATACCATTAAATCCATCTTGTTGGAATAAAAACCTGCTCCAGCGTCGAGACGTGAAAAACGAATTCGCCATAACCCACTGATATGCCCGCCACTACTCACGCAGTGTCGTGCAGAGATCCGACGAGCAGGTCTGCTCATTCGTCAAATCCCCCTATGTCCCCCTTTAGTTCGCCAGAGAAACCCACGTGCTCTGCACGTGGTCAGAGTCGTATGGCTCAGCCTACAGATCTCTTGAAACTTTCTCACTGGCTCGGCGCCACGCGCCGTCACCCCGGCGAAAGCCGGGGTCCAGTATTAGCCGCCTGGATTCCGGCTTTCGCCGGAATGACGATAGCAAAGACAGCTTTAGGAGGACGCGGCTGAATTCCACAGGCCCCCAACGGGGGCCAACAGCAAGGCCACGTGCTCTGCACGTGGATTTTTACAAAAGAGGGAGAGGAAGCGCTGCGTATCCTTGAACAAGCCCTCTTGGCTTCGGGCCTTTGCGATGGTATTTTCTCTTGATCATGAAGAGATATCTGGCATATAGAGCAGGTCCTGAAGTTCTCAACATAATTCGGGAAGAAGGGCTCGCTCCGGGGCGCATAAAGGTCTTCGCAGCCGCAGCAGGGGGTCCCAAGTGGTTTGTGTGCGTGGGATTCGACACAGCCATTATCCGGAGCGGCTTTCTCCAGAAAGGGGGTGACCGCGTTCTCCTGGTGGGGTCGTCTGCCGGGGCCTGGAGATGCTTGACCATAGCGTGCAGAGACCCGTTGGAAGCGTACGAGAGGCTCAGGCTGGGCTATTCCAGGAGCACCTTTACCGCCGCAGACACGCCGGAGACGGTCTCGGCTGCGTTTTGCGACAACGTGGACCGGTTCCTCCCTAAGGATCAGGTCGAGTTTATTCTCGATCACCCGGTCTACGACCTAGGCATTCAAACGGTGCGGAGCCGAGGGCCGGCGGCGAGCAAGAACGGCAAATGGCAGGCTGCGGCCTTGCTTGCGTGTGCCGCGATGAACACGCTTTCACCGCGAGGAATGGAAGTCTTCTATGAGAGGGTAGTTTTCTATACCGGTCGGTCGATGCCGAAGTACCTGGAAGACTCCTTCAGGGGCCGCGCGGTGAAGCTGACGAGCGAGAATATTCGGCAAGCCGCGGTGGCAACGGGATCGCTCCCTTACATTATGACCGGAGTGCCGGATATTCCGGGCGCACCTCGTGGCGTATATCGAGACGGCGGACTGATCGACTATCAGTTGAATCAGGATTACTGCCCCGGATCCGGGTCCATCACGCTCTTCTTTCACTATCAGGAGCGGATTGTCCCCGGGTGGCTCGACAAGAAATTGACGTGGCGCAGACCACCTCGTGGGTCGCTTGACAGCGTGCTTCAGGTGTATCCAACGGAGGAATTCCTCCGTCTGTTGCCGGAAGGCAGGTTGCCGGATCGTCAGGATTTCATAGACTTCGTTGACGACCCTGGGGAACGTATCCGCAGGTGGGATGAGGCATCTGAGAAGAGTGCAGTGCTGGGTGAGCAATTCATGGAGGATTGGGAATCGGGTAGGATCAGGAACCTGGTCCAACCATTTCCGGATTGAGAGATGGGCGAGGATCGGGAGGACGAGCGACTATGAACAGACCGACATGGCATGAGTACTTCATGCTCCTGGCAAAGCTGGTGAGTGTGCGATCCACGTGTAACGTGAGGAAGATCGGCGCTGTGATCGTCCGGCACAATCGAATTCTCGCTACAGGTTACAATGGCGCGGTCCATGGTGCGCCGCACTGCATCGACCGAGGTCCGGACTTCTGTTTGAGACGCTCCATTGGCGCTCATGACGCGGAAAAATACAACTATTGCATCTCCAGTCACGCTGAGGTGAACGCGGTGGATCAAGCCGCGCGGTTCGGTATTCCTCTTGAAGGATCGGTGCTCTATTGCACGCTTGAACCGTGCAATTGGTGTTACAAGCAACTGATTCAGGCGGGGATCCGTGAAATCTACTTCGAAGAGGCGTACGATTCGAAGAACAAGGAATTCGATGAGTACTGGCGCAGCATCATGCAGACAGACGGCAATATGGAGGTCTTCCAGCAGGTCAAGATTTCGCCCGAAGCGCTGGACATGGTCATAGAGGTCTTAAAGGGTTCGTCAGCGCGGGCAATTCCGGCCACATCGCCACACGAACCGGACAAGCTGGATTTGGAAGAGCTCAAGAAGTTCATCCCGGATTCGCCCCCGGGGTAGGCCGAAGCTCCCGGAGTCCTCGCAGAAGCTGAAAACTTCATGATTTGTGGCGGCTTCTTAATCATCGAAGCTCGTCTCATGAAAATATTTCTATGGAGTGGGTATGAAGATCAGCCATGTACAGAGGTTTCCCGAGGAGCTTCTTATTGAGAAGCTGCGCGGGGTCACTATGCTGAAGGCCCCGGACGTGACGGTGTATGACAAGGCGTTCATATCGCTGGAGAAAATTGCTGTAGACCGTCTCTCTCCACCGCAAAACTACATACTCCGCTCGGAACTAAAGAAGGTGCGGGAGTTGAAATGGGCCCTGGAGGAGCATGGCGTGGACGTGTTCGAACTCAATGGCTTCCTGCGTCTCACGCTGGAGGGGGTGGAGGAGCCGGTGGACCTACTTCCGCCGGTGGTGGAGGAATCCATTGAACGAGACGGGAGTCTTCACCTCATTGTCAATGACGGGATGCACCGGGTGTATATGGCCTATCGTGAATGGGTCATTCCTCAAGTGATCTGCATCAGAGGCATACCGAAACACCTTCCCTATTATGCGTATCCGGTTCCTGGGGGCTGGGCCCGCGTAGAAGAACGGGACGATCTCCCGCCAGGGTATCTCAAGAAATGGCATCGGATCGAGAATTACCACGCGCTCTATCGGAACTTTAACTCTCAGTTCATCAATGTGGGTGGCCCCAGGGAGTTCTTCGAGAAAAGAGGATCGGGTACCTGACCGGCGTGCGAGCCTGTGTGATTGGGAAGGGCGAAGTGAAAAGGCAATCTTCGGCGCATATGCTTCAATCCCGTGAGATTGCTTCGTCCCGCGTTCCGTGGGACTCGCAATGACAGAACTAGGCGTGCGCCACGGCGACCGTTCTCCCGTCGTGAACGCAAATCCGTAAGATCAAACTTCTGGGCGAACCAGCCCAAGCGCTCCCAGTGTTTGCAGAGGATAAGAGTTTTTGGGGGTGGGGTCCGGGGGGGGGGGGGGTTTGCTAAACTGGCGCCCCCC
>JBMOME010000173.1:0-10910 GCA_049323095.1 Thermodesulfobacteriota bacterium | reverse complement strand
TCTCCACCCCGCCTCACGGCGACGCAGTTACAGTCGGTTACAGGCTGTAGCGTAAGCCTGGAGAGGACTTCCACCTCTCTGTTTGAGTACGCTCACAGGCGCACTAGGGGCGGTTCGTGAACCGCCCAAAATTAGGGCGCTTCTCGAAGCGCCCCTACACGGGAATTCCTGCATTCGGATGTTTTGACGGAGTCTTCGCGAACCGCCCCCGATACACCAGGAAGGCATCTACCGTTACGAGCACACGCTTCTGTTACCGAAAAACCTCCGGATTATCCGGGTCCCTTTCCCAGTTGAACGGATTTGCCTCGATATATTGTCGGATAGCATTGAGCGATCTTTCGCTGCGGATGACGTGCTCGTAATAGTTGCGTTGCCAGAATGCCTTACCAGGAGTTCTCAGGGTTTCATTTATCCGCTTCGTGGAAACGGTCTTAAACGAACCGATCAAACGACCCAAGGGTTTAGGTGGCGCCAGTGTAGGGGCGGTTCGTGAACCGCCCGGAATTAGGGCGCTTCTCGAAGCGCCCCTACAAGGCTTCTCTCCGATCAGAATAATGCCGTGAAGGTGGTTGGGCATGATCAACCATTGATCTAATTCCACATGTCTATAGTGATTCTCCAACCATAGCCATGCCTCAGCAACGATCTCGCCTGACTTATTCAACAGAACCTTTCCGTCGTATATTTCTCCCAAGACGCAGGCCCGATTCCGCGTGCAAATCGTAACGAAATACGACCCGAACTCCGAATAGTCGTAATCCACCAAACGAATCGAACACCTATTGTGCTTGTTCGAATCATATTTCATTTGCAATCTCGTCGAGGCGGTTCGCGGGGTTTCCTAAAAAGAGCACACGCGAATAATGCGCATCATTAACGGCCATCGACCTTTCGCGGCACGCTTGTTCCAAACCCGATTTCCTCTATGGCGTGAGCGTTAGGCTTTTCCGGGCCTTCCTTTTTATGGCTTCGTCGCTGAACCACCAATATACGGCGTCTCCGCGCATGAACGGGACGATTTGATCCCTGGCGTGAGGGTGGAAAGTCCTGCCTGTCACTCCGCCTGGGAGCACTCCCAGGACCTTTTCGTTATCTCCAAGGTCCGCAACCATGCGCAACGATGCCGAATTGGTCACCGCAAACGAGTCGTTAAACGAGTAAATCGCACGATACAAGGTTTCTCCGGAGCCGCCCATGGGGTGGGAGCCGCCTCCAAGAAACTCCTTGCCGAATCCTTCCCTTCTGATGGGATTCACGAATTCCAGTCGGTGAGACTGGCCCCAGACCCATCCAGCCGGATCTGACCCGCGAGTGGAGCTCATGTCTCGGACAAACCTGACCCCAGCTTCTTGAAAGAGATCGCTCATGGTCTCCTGCTTGTCCTTGGTTCGGATGTCGTCAAGCCAGGGCGAGTTGCCCTCTTTCACCATGCGGTGAAGGCGTTCTTCCCAGAAGTACCAATTTTCAAGCATGAGCGAGGCAAGGTCGGGGCCAAGTTCATCTTCGTAAACGAGACGGGCAAAGTTTCGGTAGACCCCCTGGAACACTGTGGGAGCAGCGCTTTCAAGATCGTCGCGTGCATTCCACGATGCCAACACTTCACCGGCCTTTTTGGTCTCCTCCTTTCCCAGAAGGGCTTTTGACATGATGGGCGCAATATCTCGAGCCATCAAGTTGTCCGTGTCTCGCTGAAACGCCCAGTGGTCGAGCGCTTTCTTGGGGGTCGGGTCGCCTAGGAGTTCCTTCAGACGGCGGTAGCGATAGGAAGGCGAAAGATGATTCGAGTAGAAATATGGGTAATCATTGCGAGTGGTTTTGTGGTTGCAGGTGCCGACCCAGCCGTTTGCCGGGTTCCGGCTCTGAGGCATCTTATCCTGAGGAATCCACCCTACCCAGTTGTCCTTTCCGTCACGGACCTCGTACGGCACGAGGCTCTCACCTTGCGAACGAATCGGAAGACGCCCGGACACAAGCCAGCCAACGTTCCCCTGTTTGTCAGCGAACACGTAATTGAGCACAATCATGGTCAGGCTTGAAAGCGATGCCTGTAACTCGTCGACGGACCGAGCGCTGAGCAGATCCATCAAGCGAATCCTTGGTTCCATCGATTCGTTGGCAGCCCATCGAAGAGTAATCACCTTATTGGTTCTGAGGCCCGGGAGAACGCCGGAGACCACAGGCCCGCGTTTGGTAAACCGTATGCTGAATTCCTCCTCCCTGTAGCCGTTGGGAGCCGCCTTGTCTTTGATCCTGAGCTTCTCTTTGACCACCTCGAAGGGCTGCGACGCTGCCCCCTCCATGTACTTGTTTGGATCATTAGGATCGAGCGTTTCCACATACAGGTCCTGACAATCTCCGTAAGCGTTGGTCACGCCCAGTGCGATATGCTCAGTGCGGCCTATTGCCATGCCGGGTATGCCCGGGACCATGACTCCCACTGCCCTGAATTCAGGTGTTATGATGCCCAACGAATACCAGACGCCAGGCAGGATTCGTGCATCCAGGTGAGGATCATCCGCGACAATTGGTTTGCCACTCGTGGAAAGCCTTCCTGCCACGGACCAATTATTGCTTCCTTGAAGCGGCCCGGCCCAATCGAGGTAACCGCGAAGGAGATGATCAGAGGCAAAATGTGACTGCGTTGATTCGGGAAGCCACGTGGACCGTGCCCCGGTATCGCTCGGGTCATCAGGATTTACGTTTATGGGAAAAATCTCTCTCGCCTTGTCCAAACCCAGCTTCTCCACGAGCATCTGAGCCACAACTTCGGTCTGCATGTTCGCCGAAGTGGTCCACGCCATGTAATAGAGAACTGACAGCGAATCGGCAATCGTCCAGGTGTCGGGCTTCAGCCCCGCGACGGAAAACTCCAGGTGGAGATCCCGCCCGCTCTTAACAAATGCATTCACGCCATCCACATATGCTTGAAAGAAATTTCGGGTCTCCTGGTCCAGTATCTTCTCATGCTTCCGCGCGAGGCGGTGCATGCCGATGGTCCTCATTCTGATGTCCAGCGGTTTGGCTTTCTCCCCTGCAAGCTCGGATATGCGCCCCTGTGCCATCATACGCGTGAGCTGCATCTGGAAGAGTCTATCCTGAGCCGTTATGAAGCCTTGGGCTGCTATTGCGTCGTGGAAGTTCTCGGCTCGCAGATAGGCCATACCTTTCTCGTCTCGAACTACCTTCACCGGCTTCTTGAGCACTGCCAGTTTCAGCGTACCTTCTTCCTGATAGGTGTTCATCCGCGGTATGATCAGCGCTGCTGCGACAACAGCGCAAACCACGATTGCTGCAACCAGGACCAGACCTTTCACCAGCTTGCGTTTCATCTCACCACCCCACGATTGAAGATCAGGCCGTCATGCGGCCAATGAATAACAAGAAGGATTTGTGTCGGAAACTCGCGCGAAAGCGTCCTCAGATGTATCCAAGGTCTGCGAGTCGTTTCTTGATCAGCTCTTCTTCTTCCGAAGTGTACCCGGATGGGTACTCACGTGCAGCCGGTCGCATTTCGCAGTGCGAAGTTTGCCGGCGTTCGGGCGCCGGTCGATCGGCCATAAGGTCACGTCCACACAGGTCTTCCGGCGCCGTGAGTCCGAACTCATGGAGGATGGTTGGTGTGATGTCCAGGACCGAAGCGCCCTCGACACGACGGTCCTTACGTATGCCTCGGCGCAGCTCCGCCATTCTGGTGCAAATGAAGATGCCCGCGGGATCGTGGTTCGCGCCATCCGGAGTGTCGGCATCGAGGGCTACGGAGAACTGCTCAGCGCCGACCGTGCCGATTGAGCGACGATTCAGATCGTCAAAATAGACGATCAGATCCGGCGGGACATTGTTGCAGGCCTGGTACAGCTCTTCGGGTCTCAGCACCCGGTTGGCCATTGGTCTGCCTTTTTCGTCAGGGATGGTTTGGAGTAATTCCGCGAGTTCCGTGCGAACCGCCTCGTAGTCCGCGAGATCGACCACCCCTGATGGTTCCCTTCCCCTGACGTTGAGAAAGATGCGAGCGTAGTAACCTCCGTCGCTCCAGGCCCTTGTGCGTTCCCAATCCACCATCTCGGGTTTGAGGTTGGTTTCTTTGCCCGGAGGGTTCTTGAGAACCAGGAAACCATTGTTCATCAACCACTGATTGATCAGCACTCCTCCCACGTTGTTTCGGGTCCCGTGATCGGATACCACCAGTACGGTGGTATCGTCATCCAGGAGCGCCAGGAGCGAGCCAAGGCGTTTGTCCAGATAGGCGTAGAAATCCCGTATCGCATGTTCATAAGGATTCCCTGCTCGAAACAGAGGATGCTCGGGGTTGCTGTCCTTCCAGAAGGCGTGGTGCAGGCGGTCTGTGGCCATTTCGACCATCATGAAGAAGTCCCAGGGCTTGTGTATCAGGAGATGACCGGCTGCTTGAAAGCGGGCATCCAGCATGGAATACAGGTCTTCGAGCAAGCGGCTCCTTTCCTTGGTGCGGAACCCCTCCACATCCGTTCGGTACCTGCCTCCCGTGATCTCCTGGAGTTCCACGGCGATTTCTTCAGGAAATGTAGAGGGTCCATGAAGTTCAGGGGCCAGGAACCCTGAAATCGTGATCCCTCGATGCGGCCTAGGTGGATAAGTTTGTGGAATACCAAGTAGGATCGATGTCTTATCGGCTTCGTCAAGGTAATCCCAGACACGAGAGGCCTTAACCTGGGCGGCATTGGCAGTCACCAGGCCCCGGTAATCATGATCCTGCCGATTGCGAAACCCGTACAAACCGAGTTCTCCGGGATCTTTACCTGTGGTCATGGACGTCCAGGCGGGCACGGTAATAGGTGGATCGGTGGACCTTAGTGGACCCCAGATGCCGTGTTCCATTAGCCTACACAGCGTATGCAGATCGGCCCCGGCCCGGTCGAAAATCATCGCAGGCGGAACGCCGTCAAGTCCGATCACCGCTACTCTCGTCGGACGGCCGGTGGGGCCATGACCGATAGATGCGTAGCTCCGGCACGTGAGATCGACAAAACGCGATTCAAGGTAGCTCAGTACTTTGGCAAGGGACTCTTCCACTGTCTGTGCGCCAGTCGGCACTATCAGATCCGGAGACCCGGGGGGCTCGAACGGAGCGGAAACGCCTGTGAATTCCGGTATTTCGCCCGCTCGCGCTCGGCAGTACAGGCCCTTGGGATCACGGCTTTCACAGACCTCCACCGAGCAATCGAGATAGATCTCCACATACCGGCTGGGTTCGAAAAGCCCCCTGACAGCCTGTCGGAGACTCTCGTAAGGCGTGATGAACGCGGCGATCACCGTGTGACCTGCATCGGATAGGATCTTTGCTACTTCGCCGGCACGACGGATATTCTCGGCCCGGTCCATAGCTGTGAAACTCAGGTCACGGTTCAGACCGCCGCGCAAAACGTCTCCGTCCAGGAGCACCACAGGGATGCGCCGCGATTCCAGTATGGTCTTCAGCGTAGATGAAAGCGTTGACTTGCCCGACCCGGAAAGCCCGGTAAACCAGATGGTCTTGCCACTATGCCATTTCATTCGTTGCCACCTACAAAAAGCGCGCCCACAAGCGCTCCGGAAGCATCTTTATACCATGAGATGACTGAAATGGCATCCTCCCGGGAACGTACGTGGGAGTGGTGATGTAAATGCCAGCAGCGTGGCTCCTTTCCAAAGAGCTCGTCGGTAGCCGACTCTGAAGCCAGTCTGTTCCGTGAGGGAGCTTGCGTCGCAGCCATCTTTTGCTAAAATAGGGGGTTCACAGGAAAGCTCATGGGAAAGAATGCTGCTGCGGACACAGACGTAAACCGTCGCGATATCGCTCTGGCTCATTCCTTGCGAGTGCTCATTGTTGGCGGATCCGAGGCTGTTGCTGAAAGCGCCAATATCCTCGAATCGCTCCTGACTGCGGGATATGGAGTGACTCTGCTGGGGATAATCGACCAGGCCGCGGATTACCTGGACCGCGTTAATGGCTCCGACGCGGAAGGCCAAGGATTACGGCTGCTTGAGCAACTCCTGAGTGCGGACCCTCCCGACCTGATCATCGTGACCGCGCAGGACACGAACATTGCTCTAAGGCTCGCACGCATTGTGCCTGATGGAACGCGGGTGCTGGATTCGTTTGCGTTGAGAATTCTGCAGTCGCACAAAGACGCTATGCGACAATTGAACGTGACGCGCAACCGCCTGGAAAGCGTGGAATTCATCAAAGAAACGCTCCTGTCAGGCTCCGGCACCGGCCTCATAATCGTTGATGAAAATCTGAACGTGTTGGAGATCAGCAGTTCGCTTCAAAAGAGGTCCGGGCTCACCCGAGACCAATGTCTGAACAAGCCTTGTCACTGGGTCATGAGGGACTGTGTGGAAGCCTGCAACACGTCGAAAGAATCGTGCTTGGCGCGAGAAGTCTTTCGCACAGGCAAGGCTGTGCACACGGTCAGAGAAGAACCTACCGAGAACGACGGTGCCCGGTACTACAGCGTGAGCGGGCATCCATTGCCCTCAACGGAAACAGGGGAAAAGGCCGCTCTCATCATCTGGCGGGACATTACTTCCCAGTTGAACATTGTCTTGGACCGTCAGGCCCAGAACATCAAAGAGAACTTCATCCACTTCCTCCAGCAGGACAAGTTGGTTGCCTTGGGCAAACTTGCGGCCGCGGCAGTGCACGAGATCAACAATCCGATTCAGGGCATCCTCAACTTTGCCAAGTTGATGCGCAAAAAGCTGGAGGACGGTTCGCTTTCAGCAAAGGATGTGGAGCAATTCCGCACCTATCTGGATCTCATTGCCGGCGAATCCGCGCGCTGCGGGCAGATTCTCCGCAATCTCCTTTCCTTCTCCCGTCAGAGTGAGCTCAAGGCGTCGTCATTCAGCATCGCTCCTCTCTTGGACGAGATTGCCCTCCTGCTCGGCAATCGCATGGAGCTCCAGCAGGTATCTCTTCACCTGGAGCTCGCGGATGATCTTCCCAAGATCTACGGCGACCGTGACCAGATCAAACAAGGCCTCCTCAACGTGGCGCTCAATGCCATCGAGGCCATGCCCAATGGTGGGACCATCACCATTCGCGGCGAAACGCTCCCTGATTCGGAACGTATGAGAATTCGCGTAGAAGACACCGGCACGGGCGTGCCCAAGGATATCCAACACAATATTTTCGAGCCGTTCTTCAGCACCAAGACTGACGAAAAAGGGGTGGGATTGGGCTTGAGCGTGCTGTTCGGCATCCTCTCCCAACACGGGGGAACTGTAGAGGTGGAGAGCTCCGAAGGAAAAGGGGCCGCATTCATTCTTACTCTACCCACCGCGGATGCCGGCAGTGCTTCGGTTGAGTCCCGCGCCCGAGTGAAAGAAGCGAAGCTACCCAACTGAGGAGATATAGAGCCTGGTCCGTAAGCCTGGGGCGCGGTCTGCCGCATGGGGCGTCAGGGTAAAGAGCTCAAACGACAACAATGAAGGAAAATAGAGAGCGCCGGGCGCCTCGTGGGTGAAAGGCGGTCTTGGCAGCTCTCTTGCGGGTACACAACGGGGGAGAGGAGGAGTCTATTCGATTATGGCTCACAAACACAGATTCATGGTGGTCGATGACGAGCTTATAGTGCGGGAGTCCCTTGCCGCGTGGCTGGAAAAGGAAGCAGCCGTGGTGGACAGGGCGGAATCGGGCGAACAAGCTCTGGACCTGATGCAGCAGAACCTGTACGACATCCTCTTTGTGGACATCAAGATGCCGGGCATGGGCGGTTTCGGCCTGCTGGAACGGGTGCGGCAGGTCTATCCCACTACGGTGGTGGTGATCATAACCGCGTACGGCACGGTGGAGTACGCGGTGGAAGCCATGAAGCTCGGCGCGAATGACTTCCTGGTCAAGCCCTTTGATCCGGAGGGATTGAGCCTTCTCGTGGCCAAGCTGCTGGAACACAAGCGGCTGCTCGAAGAAAAACAGTACCTCCAGAGCCAAGTGAGCCGGTGTTGGGGCGGCCCGGACGAAATCATCGGCCAATCCAAGGGCATGTTGAATCTCTTCGAGCAGATCGTCGAAATCGCCGCAAGCGATACTTCCGTGCTTATCCTCGGGGAAACCGGTACGGGAAAAGAACTCATCGCGCGTGCCATCCACGCGAACAGCAACCGCTTGGGCGGGCCCTTTGTTCCCATCAACTGCGGAGCCATCCCGGAATCCTTGATGGAAGCCGAAATCTTTGGCTTCGAAAAAGGCTCATTCACCGGCGCGATCCGACCCAAGAAAGGCCTGATCGAAGTTGCGGAAGGAGGCACCCTCTTTTTGGACGAAGTGGGAGAGGTCAGCATCAAGATGCAGGTGGACCTGCTCCGCGTCTTGCAGGATAAGACCTTCTTCCGGGTGGGCGGAGTGGCGCCGATCAAGGCCGATTTCAGGCTGATCAGCGCGACGCACCGGGATTTGAATGACGAAGTAGCCAAGGGGAATTTCAGACAGGACTTTTACTATCGCATCAACGTGATCACCCTTAGGGTGCCTCCGCTGAGGGAGCGCAGAGAAGACATACCGCTGCTGGTGAGGCATTTCATAAAGAGTTTCGCCCAAGAAACCAATCGGAACGTGGACACCATAACGGACGAAGCTCTACAAATCTTGGTTGAGTACGACTGGCCGGGAAACATTAGAGAACTGGAAAATGTGGTGGAACGGGCAGTAGTCACCGCGCGCACGACAATAATCGGCCCTGACGCGTTTTCGTACCTCAAATCAGACGTGATTTGTGCCCCTCGCGAAAGCGCGGCTTTGACCCTGGAAGCGGCTGAAATAGCGCACATCAGGAGAATCCTCGACCAAGAGGATTGGAACATCAGCCGGGCTGCAAAGATCCTCCAGGTAGACCGAACCACACTCCACAAAAAGATCCGCAGATATGCGCTGGAACGCGGCTCGCAGGAATTGCCGACCACCCCTGAGAGGGCGTGAGGCAGGCCAGGGATGGACAAATCCACGAAAAAGGAGCCTGTGGCCGCACGGACTCAAGCCATTATCGCGGTCGTTCCCCTGGGAGACTCGGACGGGGGTCTGCTGCAAATCGTGGCAGATTCTCTCCAGGGTGTGCTCAGGCTCCCGGTGGATCTGAAATCCGCCATCCCGCTCCCCGAAGACAGTTTCATGGCCTCAAGGGGCCAATACAATGCAATGGCAATTATCAAGCACCTGGCAGAAGCGTACGCCGACGGATACCTTAAGGTGATCGGGATCACCGCTCAAGACCTGGCAAACCCCATCCTTACCTATGTGTTTGGCGAAGCATACATGAACGGCGTTTCCGCGGTGATGTCATCGTTCAGGCTCTGGGCAGGAACCGGCAACCAAACTGTTTCGCGCGAACACTTCCTTGAGCGCGCGGTGAAGGTGGCTATCCACGAGATCGGCCATACCTTCAACATACCCCATTGCCACACCGAGCGATGCGTCATGCGCTCGTCGCACAACCTCATCGAGCTTGACCAGAAACTGAACTACATGTGCGGGTACTGCGAACTCTTCCTCGCAGAGGCGCTCACCAAGGCTCTGAAAGAGCACCACGTAGACCTTAAACGCCAAGAAACGGCGTAGAAGCCCGGTCGCATAAATTGTAATTTCTTGAAGAAGTGACCGGGGAGGCCCCTGAAATCCCCCCAGCCCCTTGTAATATACCGGTTGCCAAGAATAATGTCCGTTTGACTATGCGATGGAAAATCCTGTTGAACACCTCTGATGACTGTTTTTTCGTCATTCCCGCGTAGGCGGGAATCCAGAAACCCCAACGAGCGGATGGAGGAAAACCTCGTACAAGGCTTCCTAGACTGGATTCCTGCTTTCGCAGGAATGACGGAGTGCAGCCGCCGAGAATCGGACAAATATTTCGGCAATCACTATGGAGGGCGTAATGGGGATTTTCCTGGACTCCCCTTCAGGAATTCCTGTCTCTCCATGCGTTTCCGCCGGTGGAAATGCTTCTCAACTTATTGTGATTCCATCTCTGCGTTCTTCTTCGGCTGACCGAGCGTTCTTGCGTCGGTTCGCGGCCGAAAGCCCGGAAGCGAACGAATATCCCCGCTGTTTCCCTGCTATGTCACTATTGGATTGAGCCATCTGCGATCGAACAGCGTCAAGAACCCCGGTACCGGTCAGGAGATGCTGCTGCTCCATTTCTGCCATGTGGTCGCTGAAACAGCGGGTATAGTAGTGGTCCGGGCCTAACTGCTCTTGAAGATATTCTAATGCTTCTTTTTTCCACCGATAAATAACGCGAATATCAAAATCGCTGTCGATTACCTCGCGGGCAGTTCGTATCAAAGTTTCAATCCGTTCCACAGACATTCGGAGTCCCTCCTGTCTCGCGACGCTGTGCTCAGGAATAATCCCAGGGAACGTGTGCACCCCAGCGGACCATCAGGCGGAGAACATCGTGAAATAGCTTCTCAAATATCTCTTCTCTGTCCTCCCAGTTATAATCCCTCTCCCTGAGCATTTTGCTAAGAGGGGATTAGCAATTCGTTTTGCTGCATTGAATTACAAAAGAGCAAACATGATGCCATATACCTTTATGTCGCGAAAATATTGCAAATTTTCATGTATCGCGGCATATCGAGCATCAATAAAAAGGTGTAATTTTTTCGCACCTTCGGGCCGAGTCGCCACTGCTGATGCGACGGAGAGCAACATCGATGCCAAATCGCGTTAAGATTTGATAATACTCCACATTTAATCACACCACTGTAAACAAAATTGCTATCAAAAGAGCCCTTCTTTCGCACCAATGCGACGAAATTCACCGGGCGCTCAATTCTTTCGCACCGGAAAAGGTTTCAAGACTCGGGGCTTTGGGAAAGTGGCTGGGGAGGCCCCTTTTTGCAGATAGAGTATTAATTCAACTCCGGCGAAGCCCCAAAGGGGCGACTGAAAG
>JBMOME010000172.1:0-10922 GCA_049323095.1 Thermodesulfobacteriota bacterium | reverse complement strand
GGGTAACCGGGCTCGGCATACTTGTCGAGTTGGAGGAACAGGGGGTCCGTTGTGCAGAGACAAGTAGGATCGTCGGTCACCTTGGCTCCCATCCCGATAAACTCTTCGAACAGCGGACCCTGCCCCAATTCATACTTGGAATATTCAGGAACAGACCGTGGCATCAGGGCACAAATGCCGTAGTGTACGTTCGACAGCTTCGCCATTTCCTCCGCGTTGACGGCAACACCGAAGTCCACCAGCCTTTCCATAGCAATCCGTTTTGCCTCCCCGTGTTTGCCGTCAAGCATTTCCTGCTCATATGGCGCCAGTCTCATCTGTGTCCCTCCTTCCGGGGAGATTGTGTCCGATGATTCAGCCCCTAGGTCATGCCTTCCTGGTGATTGTAACGATAGCTTGCTTGCCCACGTGAGGCGCATTGATCTCGACCCAGTCCCCTGTCCGGATTTCGTGTATGGGGTCGGCGTCCAAGCTGTCCACCGCGGGGATTTCCGCTGCAATAGCCCCGCCCAGATCAACAGCGTGCACTTTACGGCAAATAATTGCCCTGGGACCGACCTTGGATTCTTTGACCTTAAAGAAAAGCCCTATGGAGCCAGTGGTGGAGCCGCTCACTGTGGGATAGACAACGATCTTGTCTTTCACGCTCCGGCCGGTAAGCTTGTGTCCGAATATGCTGATGATGCCGGTGTCGTTCGGTATGGTGAACGGAGCCCAACTGAGCGGCTGTTCACTGACCAGGGCTTCGCCGGCCGTATGGCCCTTAGACCGAGCAACCCCTTTTAGGATTCTTTGTTCACTCATGACTACCTCCTTAGATTGAGCAAAGGTAAGGGCACATCGAAGGCCGACTTCTTGATGCGTTTTGAAATGCCCGGCGAGCGAATTTCCCGCAGCTACTGCGGAATTGAGCTAATGAACCTACGATCAAGTGTTACATTTCCTCACTACCTTCTCGCCTCGATCACCTCCAGCTCTTTCCTCGTCGTTTCAAAGGGTTTGAAAACGAAGACGACGATGATCGGGATCAGCATCAACAATCCCGTAACCACCCAGAACCATAACATCTTCGGTGACAAAACGAGTAACTCGGCGGCCAGCAACGGGCCCAACACGTAGGATATTCGGGTGATCGTTGAGACCCATCCCAGGCAGGCGCCCCTCCTCTCCGTGGGAAACACCTCGGGAATATAGACTACAAACCACGTGTAGGAGAACGAAATAAAGAAACCCGCGACCACGGACAGTAAGGGAAGCAACTTGCCAGGGACAAGACCCAGAGGTCCCATTGAAACGATCATCCCGATGCAGCCGACAATGAAAGTCGTTCCTCGGCCGATTTTGTCTATCACCAGACTGGCAACAATACCGCCGACGATCAGGGCGAGTCCCATCCCCATGAAGACGGTCGACCACTGCTGTAAAGTATAATCATTAATTGTCATGAAGTAATAACCCATCCACATGAAGAGAAACGAATCGACCAGCCAACACAGCCAAAGGATAGCGGAGAGCACGATATATCTCATGTCACTGCGGTCAATGGATCCGATCCCGAAGACGTGTAATTTCGAGGTCCCGTCTTTCCGTTGCTTTTGGATCGTCTTGTATCTTTGCGTTTCCTGCATGAACAACCACAGGAGAATAGCCACGCACATCAGGACGAAGACCACGCCGAACATCCATTTCCAACCCAGCTCCCATCTATTGATAATAATAGGCGCCAATAGGGCAGTCAGGGGAAACAGCCCGATCGTGTACACCAGGGCGCCGAGCTTGCCACGGCTTTCCGCGGACGCCTCTTCGCTGATGGGAACAGCCCACATATTTGATACTGTCGTAAACATGGCAATCCCATAAAAGATCATAAACGTCTGGAACGAAGGGGCCAGGTATACAATCCCCAGACACGACAACCCCATCAGGAGGAGGAGGACGAGAATCGAGAATCTGCGCCCAATTATGTCTAAGAGACCGTTGAGCAAGAAGATAAAGAAAGTTGGCGCAAGTACTAAAGCTTCCCAACGGGAAAACTCCGAGGCTGTAATGTTGTACTCCTGAAGGATATAAGGCAAGGCCGTCGTCTTTGTAGTGGACATGTACCAGTCCATTAATGCGATCAAGGACATCAGGGCCACCAAATAAGCAATGTACCCGCTGCTTCGGGAAGCCGGCACGCCTGTCATCGTGCTGTCCGACTTTTCCATAACAAACTCCTTTTTTGTGGAAACCCTAAGAACGGCGAAACATGCTTGTTCTTACGAACAGGTCAATCCTGAGATGTCGCCCCCGAAGCGGCTAGGAAATCGGGGCGTCTGTAAGCCGGGGATGGATAGTCATAGAATCCTTTCCCGGTTTTCATGCCCAGTTCACCGCGGTCCACCATGGCTTTGAAGGCCCTCGGCGGTTGGTCCTGAGGGTCCTTTGATTCCTCGAAATAGCTCAGTTCCGTATTGTGAATCACGTCCAGCCCTACTTGGTCCATCATGCCGAAGGGGCCCATGGGCATGCCCGTGAAGACCATCCACGCCCGGTCTATGTCCTGATAGTCAACGAACCCATCCGCCCACATGTGGAGGGCCTCTCGTTTGACCGCACGCCAAACGCGATTAAAGCAGAAACCGAATATCTCTTTTTTCACCGGTAGGGGGATGCAGCCTACAGAACGCACCCAGGCAATGCCGGTGTTGATTGTTTGTTCGCTCGTTTGGCTCCCTGCCATAATGTCAACAATGTTCAGTCCGAATGCTGGGAAGTAGAAATGCAAATTCAGGCATTTCTGAGGCCTTTGAGTGGCGCTTTCCATCCTTGAGACAGGAATGGAGGAACTGTTCGTAGCCAAGATCGCGTTGGCAGGCGCCAGGGCGTCCACCTGTGAAAAGATCCTTCTTTTCAGCTCCAGCTTTTCGGGCACGGACTCGATCACCAGGTCAGCCCCGGCCACGGCCTCCTCCAAATGTCTGACGTCCCGCACTCTTGCCGCACTCTCTTGCCAAACCGCCTGATCGACCACGGGCTTCTTCCCCATAATTTGCATGGCCGCCAATAGACCTTGGCTGGTCCTTTCGAATGTTCCTTCCACCTGGTCGAACGAATAGACATCGTAACCGAAGCCGGCGGCCTGGATCGCTATCTGTGTGCCGAGAAGGCCGGTACCGATCACCGCCACCGTTCTGATGTCGCTTGCCATGCCACTACCCTCCATTCGAAGAAGAGTTCTCTGCGCACAACGGCCACTTCCCTGCGGCCCTGAGGCCGCGTATGATGGTCCGGTTGGTTCGGTCCCAGAACTCTTGTGAATTCCGCGTCGCGTATTCATAAAAGCCTTTGCCGCTTTTCACGCCCAAATCCCCTCGCTGCACCATTTCCTCGATTACCGCGGAGGACTTGTACACCGGTTGCCGGGTCACTGAAAAAAGGTACTGCTGTACCTTCCGGACTGTATCCAGCCCGCACATGTCCAAGAACCGTATCGGCCCCACAGCCGCGAGGCGCAATCCAAAGCCGTAATTCACCACCGCGTCAATCTCTTCCGCGGACGCGATCCCCTTTTCCAACAATTCGAGGGAAGCGCCGACCAAGGCGGCCTGGAGGTAATTGTGGAGAAAGCCCGGGGTGTCTTTGCAGAGAACCGGGTGCTTGCCGGCCTTGTTAAGCAGGGCAAGAATTTCTTCCCTGGTTGATTGAGAAGTCTTCTCACCCAAAACGACCTCAACCAGAGGACTCAAGTGCGCCGGGATCGTGAAATGGGCGGTGACCGCGCGTTCGGGGTGCTTCATCTTCGCTGAGATCGCAGCGATACTCATGGACGAAGTCCCCGAAGCGACAATGACGTGAGCCGGACAAAGGGCGTCGCAACGCGCGAATACTGCTTGTTTGATTTCCATCTGTTCCGGCGTCGATTCCAGGACGAAATCGGCGCCGGCGATGGCTGGCTCATCTTGTATGGTGAACGCAACTCTCGACTTGATCTCCACCGCTTTGTCTTGTTCCAAAGCGTCTTCCTCGACCAACTGGCGGCAGTTCTGAGCGATCCTTTCGGACGCCAGTCTTAGTTGCCTTTCGATCGGGTCAACGCAGGTAACTTCGAACCCTTGGAGCGCGAAAGCCAGCGCAATATCAGGGCCCATGGCGCCTTGTCCCAACACGGTTATCTTCTTGATGTTCTCAATAGCCATGCCTGATATCCCTTCCCGAGCACGGTTCAAGAACCGGTCGAGCAACCCGATGGGCCTTTATTCTTGACTCCCTACATGAGGGGATTCGTTCCGCCGTTGGAATTGGGTCCAATCGATCGTTTCCGCGCGAGAGGCCGCTTAACCTCTCAGGCTGCCTTCATCTCGACCTTCTCCACCCTAGCCACGTCCCTTTCGTAAAAGAGCGCCCCGATGAAAAACGCGAGAGCCGCCAGCAAAGGGACAAATGATATGATCGCCAAAGCGATCCGGAGGTCGTACTTATCTGAGAGCATTCCCGCGATCAGCGGGCCGATAGCCTGTCCCAGCAGTTGGTGCACGATCGTGAGCAAGCTGATGGACGTTGCTCGCAAGCCGGGATGGACAGCCTCCTGGCTTGCCGTATACGCGGGCCCCAAACAGGCGCCCACGCCTAGTGCCCCCACCAAGATCACGACATACTGGACGGGGCCTTGCAGGACACCAAAAGCGACGATCCACAACACACCATTGAAGAGCGAGAACAAGGCGGTGCCGACGAGTAGGGCCTTCGGCTTCTTGCGTCTCCATTTATCCAAGATATAACCGGCAAACATGGTGCCGACGGCCCCGACTAGAAAGACCACGGCGGCTTTTGCACCTGCCTTGTCCATAGGTAGGCCATCGAACCGATTAAAGAAGCTGGGCGCCCAATTCAAGATGGTGGCGCCGCAAAACATCTGCGCGGCCTCGCCGAGATAGACCAAGAGGAGCGACGGCGTGGTCACGAACATGACGGTGATTTCCTTGACCCCAATTTTTCTCTTGGTGCCTTTCTCCTTGTCCGTGACCGCCAGTTCAACCGTCTTGTAATCCTTGACCGTGAAAAGAAACAGGAGGGCAACGACAAGACCGGGTAACGCCACAATGCCGAAGGCGTGGCGCCATCCGTAATGAACGGCGATTACCCCGCCCAGTACCGTGCCGATGATCCCGCCTATAGGAGCGCCGGCCCAGAAGATCCCCATGAGTGTGGCCCGCATCCGTTCCGGAAACAACGCTGCGATCAGGCTGGATCCACCGGGACCGTATCCCCCCTCACCTGCTCCGATCACTGCCCTGGCGGCGAAAAGCTGGCCGAAGCTTCTTGTAAAAGTGCAAGCTAGGGTGGCCAAGCTCCATATGATGGCCATGATGCCTACACAAAATCTTCGACTCCACCGGTCCATGAGCACGGCGACTGGGAAGACCGCCAACAAGATGGACCAGTTCACGACTGTGATCAGCGATCCGAGTTGCGTGTCGCTCAGCCCCCATTCCGCCTTGAGGTACGGAAAAAGAGACGCGATCACCTGCCTGTCAATGAAGTCAGACAGCATGAGCAGGTACAACAAAATGAAAGCGTACCAGGCATAGCCTTTTGAGACAAGGTAGCCATTGGCGTTTGATTCGCTCATGGTGGCGCTCCTTGTGCGAAGTCAGGATCTCGTCCCTGAGTTGGCTCCATACTCTGTTCCTTGGTCGGCATGAGTCCCCAAAAGCCTTACATGCAAGCTATCTACTCGCTTCTCTCAGGAGGTGATTCCCAGCATTTCTTTCGCCTCGTCCACAGTGGCTATTTCTCGACCGATCTCTCTGGCAATTCGCACCATTCTCTCGACAAGTTGTGCGTTGCTCTTTGCCAATTCTCCCTTCGAGTAGTAAATGTTGTCCTCCAGACCGGTGCGAATGTTGGCTCCCTGGCACATGGCCATTACCGTGGCCGGCAGCTGGTGTTTGCTGAGCGTGATGACTTGCCAACTGGACCCCTCCGGAATGCAGTCCACCATGGTGGAAAGCAACTTGGGCGTGAACGGCATACCGCCCTTGACACCCAGAACAAGGCTGAAATGGACAGGTTCTTTTAGGACGCCCAAGCGGACCAGTTCCAGCGTGTTGAAAATGTGGCTCATGTCATAGCATTCACATTCAATAGGGATGTTTCGCTCGTTGCATCGCCTGACGAAATTCGCGTTCCAGTTCATCGGATTGTCGAAGACAGCTACGTGGCCGAATTCGAAGGTCCCCATATTGATGGTGAGCATGTCGGGCTTGGGCTCCAACGCCGTAAGTGGCATTCGTTCTTCCAGGGTGGCTGCCTCGATCATCCCACTGGGCCTGATGATTCCGCCGATGCCATTCCCCACTTGCGTGATAATGGGGCACTTGGCCTTTATTTTCCTGAGCACGTCGGAATATATCTCCATGTCCCCCGTTGTCCTGCCCTCCTTGTCGCGAACATGGATATGACAGACGGAGGCGCCGGCGTTGTAGCAGTCATAGGCCGACTGCGCTATCTCGTCGGGCTGCTCCGGCAAGGCGGGATTGAGCGCTTTCCCGTGCAGACCGCCGGTCTGGGCTACGGTGAGGACCAGCTTTTTCATCTGTGCCACTTCACATGTGATCTCCATCTCTTATTCCTCCTTTATTGCGAGACCGGTTCTGTTTACTTGGCAGGTAATAGAAACGCGCTTTCAAGGAACTAATTCGTGGGCGGCGGGCAAGCTGAGCGCCGCTTTCTGGTGACGATCTTTCGTGATGGATTAGACTCTGTGGGGAAACTAGAACGAAATGGAAGAACCTTGCATTAACCTGGGTTAAGAAGTCGGCACTTTTTTAAGATTTTTGCGGATTCTGCTCAGCGCCACGGGGGTTATGCCCAGGTAGGAAGCAATATGATATTGCGGAATCTTGGCTTCAAGACCGGGATTGTTACGCTTGAAACTCTTATAGCGGGCCGTCGCGTCTTCCAATAGAAATTCTCGCACTCTCTTGTCCTTCTGGACAAACAAATCCTCAAGGTATTTTCTGACCAGCGTATTCCAAGAGGAATGGTCGGACATCAACCGATACAGGTCCTTGAAATCTATGCAGAGCAGAACGCTTTCCATCAGGGCCCGGATGCCATACCACGACGGCTGGGCTTCCAAGTACGGGCCCAATGCGGCAACCAACTGGTTTTCACCCCGAAATGCCAGTATTCTCTCATCACCTTGTTCCGTAACACAGAAGACGCCAAGAATTCCGGACGAAATGAATCCCAGCTTGTCCGGGATATCTCCGATCTTCGTAAAATGCTGGCATTTTTTCAGTCGAAGGAGCCTCGCCACCATCGCAACTTCATTCCATTCCTCATCCGGAATGAAGCAGTATCTGGAGAGTTCCCTGCGCATCTTGTTCAGGTGTAGCTGATTCATGCCGTAGATATCATCTCAAACTTACCCGGCGCGAGGCAACTCATTTATGTCATCAGGGTCAACGTTTGTCTATCGCTCTCCTTAAGGTACTTCACGTCGTTTGAACGTATTCGAATACTTTCTTTCTGACGCGCGCGAAATCGGGCTCGTTCACGTCTCTTGGGTATGGCATATCGATGCAGATCGTGGCCGCGATCTTCCCGGGCCTTTCCGACAAAACTATTATTTTCTGGCTCAGGAATACGGCTTCATCCACATTGTGGGTCACGAACAGTATGGTCTTGTGAGTCCTGTCCCAGATACGCAGGAGGAATTTCTGCATGTTAAAACGGGTCTGAGCGTCAAGGGACGCGAAAGGCTCGTCCATAAGGAGTATCTTCGGGTTGCATATAAGCGCCCGTGCAATGGCCACTCTCTGCTTCATCCCGCCCGAGAGTTCCTTGGGGTATTTGTTCTCGAATCCCTCCAGCTCTATGATCTTCAGGTATTCCAGAGCCTTTTTCCGTCGTGCCTCCTTCTTTACCCCCCTAATTTCCAACCCGAACTCTATGTTCCCCAGAACGGTCCTCCACGGGAGTAGAGCGAATTCCTGGAAGACCAGCCCGATGGTAGGCGTTGCCTGCAGTGAGTTCTCGCCGTTTGCGAATGCCACCTCCCCTCCAGTGGGGCTATCCAATCCTGCGATGATCCTCAGCAACGTGGTCTTGCCGCATCCGCTGGGCCCGATAATGGAGAGAAATTCCCCTTCCCCCACGGTCAGATCTATGTCCTGAACGGCCAAGATGTTCTCGCCTTCAACAGGCGTGAATTCCTTGGATACGTTTGTGAGGCGAAGCAGGAGTTCCATGAGTCAACCGATCACAGCCACTTCAGGAGTCTCCTTTGCCCATCGCGCAGGAGTTCGTCCAAACCGTAGCCTATGATGCCTATGGTCATCATCCCTGCGATCACCAAGTCAGGTCTTTGGATATCTCGGGCTACCATGATGAGATATCCGAGCCCGTATCCACTCTTGACTCCTGTGAATTCCGCGGCCACCAATGTCATCCAGGCAATTCCTAAACCGATGCGCAGGCCCGTCCACACGGAAGGAAGAGAGCCGGGTGCCAGCACCTTCAGCAGTATGTGCCTTTCCTTGGCCCCGAGCACTTTGGTCGCTTCCACAAGGCGAACGTCAACCGTCAGGACGCCTGACACGGTATTCAGGAGTATGGGGAAGAACGCCCCTAAGAAGATGATGAAAGCAGCCGACTCGATCCCGATACCGAACCAAATGATGGCTATGGGTATCCAAGCAAGAGGCGGAATGGGACGAAAGACCTCGATAAAGGGCCTCAACAGCGTCCTGAGTGTCTCGGACCACCCCATGAGGATGCCCAGAGGAAAGCCCAGACATGCGGCAATGGTGAAACCGCAGAATACTCTGAAAAGGCTCTCTAACGCATGACGATATAGCAAATAGCCGGGGGGGAGACCTTCGGTTAGAAGGCTCTTTACCCCCAGCGCAATCTCCAGCGGCGAAGGAAGTCTATAATACGGCAGGAACCCCCACATCGAGAGGAGCTGCCAGACGAGAACCACAACGAGAGGAAGGCAAAACTTCAGTCGCGTCATCTGTTTCGCGTTATGTCCTCGAAGAACTTTTTGTCGATGATGTTCCTCACAAACTCTCCGGGGTCATTGATTTTCACGTGCCCGCGTTCGCTTAGAAACGTAACGAACTCCAGAAGCCCTTGAACATCCGGGTCACACTCATATTTGATGTTCTTCATGGCCAGTTTCACAGTTTCCGTGTCCATACCCGTGAACTTTACGCCTGCTTGAACGGCCTCTTCCGGGTGGTCAAGTATGAATCTCGTGGCCTTAACGTGTGCTCTGAGTATTCCGTTGACCAGTTCAGGGTTTTTGTTCATGAACCGTGCATCAACCACCACGACGCAGCACGGGTGCTTGGGCCACAGATCTGACGAAAAGGCCAGCACGCTCGCCGCTCCTGACGTCACCCCCTTGGCCGGATACGGCTCCCAAGCTACAAAGGCGTCTATCTGTTTGGTGGTGAGTACCGGAATCATCTCGGGCGGCTTGATGATGATGGTGTTCACGGCATTGAGCTCGATGCCGTCTTTGCTGAGGGCCCTCCTGAAGAGAAAATCTTGCACCGTGGCATAACCGGGCACAGCCACGGTCTTTCCCACCAAGTCTTTCAGGCGCGTTAAGCCCGAGTCCTTGCGAACTACGACCGCCGAACCCTCCAGATTCACCTGGGCAATGATCTTGACATCGGCGACCCGGTTGGCGACCGCGACCGCAGCTGGGGCCTCGCCCACATACCCGAAGTCGAGATCCCGGCTCGCGAAGGCCGACATCTCCTCGGGCCCGGCTTTGAAAACGCCCGCGACAACAACATCCACTCCCTCCGCCCGATAAAAGCCCTTGTCGAGACACACAAAAGCCGCCAACTGGTGCAGATCGCTCTGAAGATAGCCCATCCTCACTTGGTCTTTGGCAAAAGACCCGTGATGCGCTCCGAGAATGAGCAAAACGACCCCGAGAGCGAGGGAGATCCTCTTCGGCATAACCGCTTTCCTCGTCATAGGGAGTCTCCCTTCTTAAGTCACATAGAGGTGTGGTCGAACGGTAGTCCAAAACTGCGGGCACGCCACAACCGTCGGATTCTTGCCGACGACCTTCTCTGCCATTTTCCATGCCTCGGCAAAATCTCGTGCCGGCTCACAACCCATTGCCCTCACGGCCCCGGGGCCACCCAGACCTTCCAGCTGCGGAGGTGCAAGGGATATCTCCATGCTCGGCACACCTGCGAAGATGACCTTGCTCGCCCAGTCCAGCGCATACTGACTCTCGTAAAAAAGCCAGAAGGGGTGAATCGGAGCATATGAGTACCCGTGCCGGTACTTGAAGATAAGGTCATCTCTGTGCAGGAACTCTTCCTCGTACTTCTGAAGTTCATAGGACGAATGGCAAGTCTTGAACCGCTCGAAAACCTCCCTGTACGAGGCATGTGCCCTGTCGTCTATATGGCCTGTGCATCGATCCAGGCCGATGATCACACCGCCTTCCCTTACAAGGGGCTTGTTCAACCAGATTCTGGGCGGGGCACAGACAGCGGCAAGGGCGATCAAGGGATTGCTCGTCTCACCGTATAACCCGATCCTCGGAACTCCGAGGATGAAAACGTCCGCCTGAGGCACTTCCACGGTATAGAGCTTTTCCGCTAGGCCCCACGTCGGCTCATTGATCTCCGGAGAATAGCCTGCGAATACGCCGGCTAACTGAGTCCCCACTCCCATGACGGCATCTACATAGAAGACCCTCTTGCCAGTGGCCTTTTCGATTTGCCTCATGATCACTTCTTTGTGCTTCCGGTAAAGCATGTTCCGGTGGTTCCCGTGGCAGGAATCTTCATGGCCGACCACAGGGAAGCCGTGGGTGGAGATCATGCTGCGGGAGCTGGCAAATCCGATTATGACGCCGGTGCCTGTCATTCCGCCCCAGTTGGATGGAAGAACGCTCC
>JBMOME010000171.1:0-10965 GCA_049323095.1 Thermodesulfobacteriota bacterium | reverse complement strand
AAAGCTCCTTTCTTTGCAGCAACTCCACACTACTTTGCCGCGGCGGCTCTGAGTTTCTGTTTCACCTGCGGGAACATGAGCGCAGCGATCACGAGCACTGCGGTAATCAGATTCAAGTCGCTGGGAGTCAGGCTCAAAGAGCCAAACCTGAAGCTGAGCGCGGCTGCAATCACGAGGCGGTAGATCACCGATCCGAGGATAACGCCCGCGGTGGCCACGAAGACCGAGCGTTCGCCCACGAAAGCCTCGCCGATGATGACCGCGGCCAGGCCAGCGATGATGGTTCCCACGCCCATGCCCACGTCCGCGCTGCCTTGGGTTTGCGCGAGCAGTGCGCCTGAGAGTGCCACCAGTCCGTTGGATAGGGCCACACCGGCAATAATGGTGTAATGGACATTAACCCCTTGAGCTCGGACCATGGCTGGATTGTCCCCCGTGGCCCTGATCGCAAGACCGAAGCTGGTGTTGAGAAACCAATCTACGCAGAGTTTCAAGCCTGCCACCAGGAAAAGGCAAACAACCAGCGGCACAACGAAAGTCGGAAGACCGAGACCAAGAAAGCGATCGAAAACCGTGGGTTGATTCAGCAGAGCCAGATTGGGCGCGCCCATGATACGAATATTAATGGAATAGAGCGCAATCATGGTGAGTATGCCCGCGAGCAGATTCAATATACGCAGCTTAGTGCTGATGATACCAGTAAACGCGCCCGCAGCCGCGCCTGCAAGAAACGCAGCCACAATGGACGCGGCTGGATTGCCACCTGAGGCAATAATGGTCGCGCTCACCGCAGCTCCCAAAGGCAAGGTGCCATCCACGCTCAGATCGGGAAAGTCCAGCACTCGAAAGGTCAGGTACACGCCCAGAGACATCAACCCGAAGATCAGACCTTGCTCCAGAGCGCCTACCAATGTGTACCAGGTCACTGTTAAGTCTCCGTAGCAGTCGGGGTCGAGTTCTGCAGATAACTTGAACTGGTTATTCGAGCGCCGAGATCACTTATCGTGTCATTGCGATCCCGCCCGACGCGGGACGAAGCGATCTCGATCGGTGGGACAGGAGTCTCGCCTATCTGCTGGAATGACGGGCAAGATGCCCGTCCTACCATCAAGAAGCTTGCTTCGTCCCCCGAATAAGGTCCGGGTTCCCCGCACCGACAACTATTCGACTTTCTTGGCCGCTCGTTTCATTATGGATTCCGGGAGGTTCACACCCATTGCCGCGGCCGCCTTGGGGTTCACATGGAGCAGA
Organism: Thermodesulfobacteriota bacterium; assembly: GCA_049323095.1. Classification (GTDB taxonomy): domain Bacteria; phylum Desulfobacterota; class Desulfomonilia; order Desulfomonilales; family Desulfomonilaceae; genus VGSG01. The sequence continues at coordinate 9,714 of JBMOME010000171.1, read as the reverse complement.
AGGTCTTTCTGGAACTCAACAGGCATATCTGAAACTTTCGCTTTCCCAGCAAGCACCTTTGCAGCCATTGCCCCGGTCTGACGCCCGAGCTTGTAGTAATCCACCGCAAGCGCGGCAATTGCGCCGCGGGTGACGGAATCCACATCCGCCGCGAATAGGGGGATCTTGTTGTCTCGACAAACTTTCACGACCGATTCAAAGGCCAGGACAACGGTGTTGTCCGTTGGAACATGGATCAGATCCACTTTGCCCACCAGACTCTCCGCAGCCATTTTGACCGCGCTTGAAGATGCCGCGGGGGCTTCGACAACTTCCATTCCTCGTTTGGCAGCCTCAGCTTTGATTTCTTTTACTGAGGCCACGGAGTTTACTTCCCCTGGGTTGTAGATCGTTCCGAGGCGCTTGGCCTTGGGCAGTATTTCAGCGATCAGGTCCAATTGACTGGCAATGGGTGAGCGGTCGGTGGCGCCCGATACGTTTGTGCCTGGTTTGTCCAGGGATTTCACCAAACCGGCCGCGACTGGGTCCGTAACCGCGGAAATGAGAATCGGGATCTCTTTGGTGGCCGCGGCCGCATCCTGAGAGGAAGGCGTCGAAATACTCAGAATAAGGTCCACCTTGTCGCCTACGAACTTCCTCGCAATCTGTCCTGAAGTGGCTCTATTGTTCTGGGCATTCTTATAGTCTATATTTAAGTTCTTTCCGAGGACGTATCCGTGTTCTTTCAGCTCGTCCACAAAGCCCTTGCGGCAAGCATCCAGCGCGGGGTGCTCCACGATCTGGGAGATGCCTACGGTGTAGACCTTTTGGGCAGCCGGCGCGCTCACGATCGCAAAGGAGATGAGCGCCAGACAAACAACCACGCTCCACCCTATTTTCATGGCTCAGCCTCCAGGAAAGATGCGCAATTACTAGCACAATTCGACCACCCGGTAAAGCGTCCCATGACGGTCGGAGCACCTTCAGGAGCGTCGTTCGTCGCGTTGTGACGGAATCGCCACCCTTGGCGGTACCCTTGCTGGTCAGAAGGAAACACTTTTTATGTCACACTTGCCTGCCACGAGAAGTCATAAGGAGACAGGGGATACTCGCGCGCCCCGGCCTGCCTACGGGCGGTCATGGGAACCAGCCGCCCAATAGTTGCTTGTAGTGTGGACAAAACAAAGGAAAGACTGGTACATGGACGTAACTCTGGAACAATTGGTTGAAGGCGCGAAGGACGGCGACAACGAGGCCCTCGAAGAAATCGTGCGCAGGATTCAGGATCGTGTGTACGGCCTTGCGATCCGCATGTTGTCCCATCCTTCAGACGCGGAAGACGCGACTCAGGAAATCCTGGTAAAGGTGATTACTCACCTTGGGAGCTACCGCGGTGAGAGCGCGTTCAGCACGTGGGTGTACCGGGTGGCCTCAAATCATCTCCTGACGACGCACAAGCGGCGGGCCGAGCGGCGTGAAATCACGTTTGAAGCTGCGGAGTCGCATGTGGGAGCCGCGCTGTCAGGGACCTGGGCAGATTCCATGCCCAATGCCGAGCGAGGCCTTATAGCTCAGGAGATCATGCTTCGGTGCATTCAGGGGTTATTGCTTTGCCTGGATCGGGATTTGCGAATCACGTACATCTTGGCCGCGATCTTTGACACGACGAGCAAACAAGGCGCTTACATCCTGGGAATCACACCTGAAGCATTTCGCAAGCGACTGTCACGTGCCAAGGGACTCTTGCGGGACTTCATGCAGAAGAATTGCGGCCTAGTTAATGCGAACAACCCCTGCCAATGCAACAAGCTGGCGGAGTTCGCGGTTGAAACGCGCTGGGTGAATCCTGAGAAGTTGACATTCGTTCAGCATCCTCGCCGAAGTCCCGAAATCGGGGTGAGGCCTGAGTTGCTTCAAGGCATGGACGAGCTGGAGCGAGTTGCGGCGCTCTTTAAGAGCCACCCGGAATATGCCGCGCCGGATCGCCTCGTGGACATGTGCAAAAGCTGGCTTCGGCGGCAATGCGGTCATAGCGTGGCTGGATAAGCTCGACCGGTCTGATCTGTATGATTGTCTGAAGAAATCGAATAGTTATTAAGGGAGGAGATTGTCATGCCGTTGGAAGAAAATGTGTGGAAGATGTTTCAGACCTATCTTGGCTACACGGACGAGGAAATGGCCAAGTTCAAGTCTGACCCAAGAAACGAGGAAGTCCTGGCCAAGTCGCCCGCGCTGATGAACAAAACCATCGTGGCTGAAGTCGTTGAATCCACTGGATGCAACGGGCAGCACAAGGTGGGAGACAAGTTCTACATGGACGGCGCGGGCTGCCTCATAACAAAGCTCTGCCCCAAGAAGATGTGCATCTACGCGCTGCAATCCTTTGCGGCCGGGGTCTTCGCGATGAATGAGCTGTTCTACGCGGGGGTCGATCCCAATGAGCTGCGCTTCAAACGGGCGGGGTGCTATGATGTGGGTGTTCATTGCGGCGGATGGGGCCACATCGTCGTGGAACTCAGAATAGAAGATAGGAAGAAGCCGTAGAAGCCGTTGCAAGACCTAAGAGTTCTTGAGGAATGGCCGGGGAAGCCCTTTTTGCATTAGGATTGTTTCTTTAGCTCCCCACGGCTCCGGAAGGTCACTTCTTCAGCTGGAGGCCGCCTGCGTCCAGGATGGACGCTCCGATAGTAGCCCGGCGATTTATCGCCGGGAATGAGCGGTCGAGAAAGGGTTTTTCCTCCCCAGGTGGCGCCCGAAGGGTTAATCCTTCGGGTGCCACCTGGGGAGGAAGAGTGGATCTTTGCTCATGAATCACCCGGCAATGAATTGCCGGGCTACTTTCAATCGCCCCTGTGGGGCTTTGAGCGTCTTCGATAGGGTATAGTGAAGGCAGGTGATATTCGTAGAGGGAGCCTGATCGTCGCCTTCTTTTGGGCGGGAGTGAAGAGGGTCTGAAAACCCTCTCCCCTGGTGGGAGAGGGCAGGGTGAGGGGGCCCATTTCTAGATGAGAGATTGAGTGCAGCCGAACGAAAAGCGGGGGGCAATACAGTCGTAAAGCGGTATCGAGGAGGAGACAATGCCGAGTCAAGTGTATCATGACCTGCGAGAACAAATGGATCAGTATTCCATTGGATTTCCTTCAACCCAATCGGGGGTGGAAGTGAAGATCCTGGAGAAGCTCTTCACCGAAGAAGAAGCCGACATGTATCTGAACCTGAGCATGATGCTCGAAACGCCTGAAGCAGTGGCTCAGCGCATCGGCCAGGACCCGGGGAAGGTTGCATCCATCCTGGAGCGCATGGTGGACAAAGGCCTGATCTTTCGCCTGAAGAAAGGGGATTCAGCCAAATACGGGGCCGTGCCGTTCGTCATAGGTTCCTTCGAGTTCCAGCTCAAGGACATGGACAAGGAATTCGCCCAGTTAATGGAGCAGTACTTTAATGAAGCTCTAGCTAAACAGGGGATTTCTCACACTCCTCCTCTGCGCACCGTGCCGGTCAACAAGTCCATTGATTATTCATGGCCGATCATGCCGTATGAAGACATCAAGGGCATGATGAAGGGCAAAGAGAAGATCTCCGTCGCCAAGTGCATTTGCAGGGTGCAGCAAGGTCTCCTGGATAAGGGATGCGGCAAACCGCTGGAAGTCTGCTTCCAGTTTGGCAGCCACGCAGACTATTACGTGGACAAGGGAATGGGCAGATACATCACTCAAGAAGAAGCCCTTCAGATCCTCGACAAGTGCGATGAAGCAGGACTCGTTCCCCAGCCCATTAGTTCCCAAGAACTGGGAGGCATGTGTAACTGCTGCGGGGATTGCTGCGGCATTCTGCGTTCTATCAAGTTCCATCCCAAACCTGCGGAAAGAGTGCTGACCAATTACTACGCGGAGGTCGATCCCGAGGTCTGCTCAGCGTGCGAAACGTGCGTAGATCGCTGCCAAATGGAAGCGATTCTAGTCGGGGACAAGGAGGTGGCCGAGGTGAACCGTGACCGGTGCATCGGATGCGGCTTGTGTGTCACCACGTGTCCGAGCGAAGCCCTGTCCTTGAAACCCAAGCCACAGTCGGAACGTCGCGAGCCGCCTGCCACCGCAAGGGACTACCTCATGCAGGTCACCACTTCTCGCGGCAAGTCGCTCATTCCACTCGCTGCACTGAAGAAAGCCTAGGTTTGAACCCGACCGTGAAGCGCCTCTCGGAGTCGCCAAAGAGGCGCTTCCCCAATACCCCACACGCCAATCCCCTTGACAACCTGAGTACTCAGTGAAATCCTACAAAAAGGGCGATTTTAGTGTCGAGGCGTCATCGCGTTTAATTTCTATGCGTTTTCCGCCCAACGGATGGAACAGTGGATGATAACGTCAATTGATCAACGTTATCGGCTCGCGTCTGAGACGATTAATCGCAGAGCTGAATAACTTCCATCGAGGGGGAACACTCACATGAAAAAGTTGGCAATTGTATTGGTTCTGATCGGCGTGGCCGCGCTGGTGTTGTCGAATGCCGAAGCTTACTATGCCTGGGCGCCCTATGGCTTGTATACCGGTTACGGATACGGCTCGTCATGCTCGTACGGAGGCGGTTACTATGGCGCCGGCTCCTATTGGGGCGGGGGTAAGCGGATGGGCATGGGGTACTACGGCATGGGCGGCTACTACGGCGGCTACTATGGGGGAGGCTGGTGGCCCGGACGTATGGGCATGGGAATGGGCATGGGCTACCGGTACTGATCGTACAACTCTTCGATCGACCGACAGATGCCTGACCGTGTGCTCAGGGTGACGCCTCAAATCCCGTGTCAGGAACTGCGGGTCGCGGTCGCCAACGGTTTAAGAAAACAGCTGATTTTCGGCTGTTCGCCGACCAATTATGCAAATCGATTCATTTGTGACGGGCCCGAGGCTTCGATGCCTCGGGCCAAACCTTTTGTTGCAACATGGTCACTGCTTTGGCAAGGTCGGTGGCGTGGCTGAATGTCACCACCGTCATTCCGGCGGAAGCCGGAATCCAGTCCCCTTGGATGCGCACAGAGACAATGACCGATAAAACTCCCATAATCCAACGATACCCCGAAGAAAGACCTCTGGAAGAAGATATCGGCCTCTGGTGGGTGCTGCACACCAAACCGAACTGCGAAAAGATGGTGGCCACGTATCTGCTCAATCGCAAGATCAGCTACTATCTGCCGACTGTGCAACGCAAAGAGCGGGTAGGAGGTTTGGGCCGAATCAGAACCACGGAAATCCCACTGTTCAGAGGCTATCTGTGCGTGGCCCTGGAAAAGAAAGAACACAACCTGCTGTACGACACCAAGAAGTTCGTGCGTATTCTTGAGGTGGATGACCAGGCCCAGTTTGTCCAGGAACTCAACGGAGTTGCAAGAGCCGTAGAGAGCTTTGACGACTGGACCCTGCGGTACGGTTTAGTGCCTGGAAAGAGGGTTCTTATTCTTTCCGGCCCGCTCGCGGGATTCGAAGGAGTCCTGGTGCGGCGCAAGACGGACAAGCAGCTTGCCCTGTCAGTGGAAATGTTTAACCAGAGCGTCCTTGTCAAACTGGATCCCTTTACCCGCCTCGAACCTCTCTGATCGGCTGGAAACCGGCTAATCGCAGATAATGCCTACGCTCCGAAAAGTGGTGCCCAAATCAGCCACCAACGTGGACAAGTTATCCTAAAAAGACCTTACTCCTATCATCGATGCTTGGACTTCGGTCCTTGTCCGGCGGAACGGCAACAGCCCAGGCGCTGTCTAAGCGCAGGTTGCCGAACTCTACCACGCGCATATGCCGGTTCCACTCCGTCCACCAATAATAGCGTTTGTTTTTTGAGTCGCCGATTACAGTCCAGGTTGTGAAATTATGCATGTAATTATCAGGGCCTTTTCCTATGCGCACAAAGCCTTTAGGATAATCGAAATTGCCAAGGATTCGACACGCCTGATCTATTGTCGCATCAAGATTCTCGAGCGGGACTGATGTCTGGGTAGCAAGAAAGGCACGAAGAAAGCCAGAAGGTGAAGAATAATCCCCAGGCAAGCCGGTCATGCCGGCTCCCGAACCAACTGCTGTAAAATTAAAGCCTTGAACCTTTTTGGTCCCTGGACCTTCTGCCAATGGCCCAAGCTGGGCAAAATTCCTCAAATTTGAGAGGTGCCAGTCATACTTTGGGCGTTGGTCATGACTCCAATTTTGCTATCATAAATGTTTGGACCTCTCCCTCCAGGCCGGTCGCGCGGCGGCCGACCTGCCGCCAAAGCACGGACGCGACGCGTGACCGGTGCTTGGCGGTCAGGCTGAGCCGCTTGTTAGGTTGTGGTGCAGATTGCAGATGCGAGTTCTGCTTCGTTAGGCTTACGCGAACACTTTTTCGTCAAGCGACGTCTTTGTCCCTTCTAGCTGGGGCACCTGGCCGTACCCTAGCTTCTTCAGGTCTGCGCTCACCAGGGCATCAAGGCGCTTCCGCGTCACCGATACGCTCGCGCGCCTCAAGGCCATGCAAAAGCAATAGGTGAACGCACCCCGCACTACGCCGTCGATGGGCGCTTCGGCGGAAGTCTGGTAGTCGCGGCAACCCGCCCACAAGACGTGGTTCAGCCCTGGGACGACAACAGCCTCCTTTGTCCCCTCGCCGTTTCCAGGCTTGAGTAGGCCGCGTACCGGGAGGGCCGGATCGGCATCTAGGAAGTAGCCCCAATCTATTGGTGGCTCAACGTAGCGGTACGTGACAGTTTGTTCCCTCGTTGAAGCTGCAAGGGCGGCCATTTCTCGTGTTCCGGTACCAGAATGGCAGGAATCGAAGATGACGTCCAAATTGACTCCAGCTGGAAGACCGTTAAGCAACTGCCGCAAATCATCATCCTTGATCATGCCGGCGGTCGAGTAATCATGAGGGCAAATCGTTTCATCCTTCGCATCCACTTCCTCTCCGTCTACATCCGCCACTTGCGAGCCATGGCCCGAGTAGTAGAACACCAACACATCCCCTTTCTTCGCCCCCTTGACTAACCACTTGAACCCGTCAAGAATGGCGGTTCTTGTTGCCCTCGCATCGGTGACAATTCGCATCGTGGCGGGGGATGCCGGCACGATGCCAAGCGCGTTCAGAGTGTGCGCCATGTCACGAACATCGTTGACGCATCCATGCAAGTCAGGCCCACCGGCCCCAACTGGGGCATAATCGTTAATCCCAACCAGGAATGCTTTCTTTGCCATGGTCTTTTCCTCCATCTCTGAACTGAAACTTGACAGTTGTGCGACCTAAATGAAGCCAAGAAACTGATGAACCTTTTCCTCTGACGAAATGCATGAAAACAGGGTGATTCAAACAGCCTAATTGTTCAAGAGCTTGATGGCTTCGGTTGTGTGTGGCTCCTTTTCTAGATCATGTGCATCACCCCCTTTTTGTCTTCTTGAGTCTTGGCTTCTGTTTAGATGGTTCTCAAATAAGCCGGCTTTCGGGTTTTGCCTCCAGATGCCACGCTGCTTGCGCCTTCGATGAAATATCGTTTTATCAAAGAGTTGCGATAAATTTCTCAACGGACCGCCTCTTATCCGATGTTAGGACGCGGTCTTGCCCGTCCGGCGGTCTCTGCGCCGGGGCCGGGTTGCGAAATAGCTCCTCTAATACGCCAGAGGCTCCTGTGTAGCCCATCACAAGACGGCCCAGGGACATCAGCGTCCTCATGTTGATAAGATGGCTTGTTTGTTCACATTCCTAGAGATCGGGCGCCGGCAGTCTTCCGGAGAAGAGCGCTTTCAGGTAGGAACTCATGTAACCGATCAAGAAACAGGCTTTTGAGTACGCGAGGACAGCGGACAAAGACGGGCTCTGGCGGTCGCGCCTGCGTGAAATGCGAGGACAGCGTTCCCCCCTTGTTTGTCAGCGCTACCCTTCCTTTTGCGATGTATCCTGAGCGTGCCCCTGCATCGGCAAGGAGTCTCAGATTTCGCTGACAAAATCGACTATTCCCCCTCTCTTATAGTTTCTTGTGCATAGTTCGCTTGTCAAGTTCTTTCTCTCGGGACGGTACTCTTTTCGGAACCACGATTCTCAATGGGGCAAGGAAGCACTTTCAGTGGCTGCAAAACTAGAGAAAGGCTCCGTTTTGGACCATATCAATCTGCCTAAGGACACATGAACACTCTGCCAATCTCCATTATTCTATCCGAATCGAATCGTACAGCTGGGCGAGCCGGCTCCAGGACTTGGTTAGGCGGTACGTTAGGAATCGTGGGTTGCACGCGATCAAGCCTCCTTCCGCACCAACTTGATGAACCGAAAGCCGACATCGATCTCCTGCCGTTTCCGCAAATGCCCGTGGTCGCGTTCCCAAGCGCCCGATGTGAGCGCTTCTTGCAGCGCGGTCAGACCCGATTCGATTTCAACGCGTGAAGCCAAAGCAAAGCCGGACATGTTTTGACGATAACTCTTGTCTAAATAGATCTCCGGCCTATTCCACCCGGAGTGCATCGTCATGTCGCTGGCATTGTGAGGCAAGAGCCACCGCGTGATTTCAGATGTGGAGCCACTGTGCTTTGTCAGTTCACTGCAAATATCTTCGATAGGTGGAAAGGTGGAAAAGAGGCTCTGGTAAATCTCAGGGAAATAGTCTGAAAACCAAAACGTTTCACCCAGCCTCGGATCGATGGTCAGGAACACCATCGGACCTGAGGGGCAAACCCTTCTGAGTTCGGCGGCGGCTTGTGCAACGGAATCGAAGTGGTGAAGAGCAAGCGTGCATATGACGCCATCGACTGAGTCACTAGGTAGTGGTATGGCTTCAGCGGTGCCTGCGTGCCACTGTACATCCGGATTTCGCGCTGCTTGGCCCCGCATAACGTCAGATGGCTCAATAGCATGGAGCTTGTAGCCTTGCTGAGCCAACGCGTTCGAATAGTTGCCGGTTCCGGCTCCGATATCGGCAATCACTGAACCAGGGGGCAGACCAAGTAAGCGCACCAATTCTCGGACCACAGACGGTTCCGCTGCTCGATGGCGATTATAGTCGATGCCAATTCTGTCGTACGTTGCAACTCTCGGCGTTGTCATTGTTGGCCTCTGAAGTCTCTTAACCTTTCTCCAGCGGAAGATTCGCCCAGTGCACAGATCAGTGGCGCCCAATAGCCTAGCACCATCGGTCTTGGGGCGCTGTGGATTTGAGCTTGCTCAGGTGCGTGCCGAGTTTAACAGAATACTTAGTGCTTAGACGCGACCCCCCTATGAAGCATGTCGGCCGGCGCTGGTGATTGGCCATCCTACCTTCTGGATGCGGGTCGCAGGCTTCGCCAACTTCCAATAGTTCCGGCCAGGTACAGAAGCCCTATGAACAGTGAAACCAGAGAAGATACCAATCCTGTGGTTGGGACCGGTTTGGCTGATTGCAGATACCCTGCTGTGATGAGAATTATGGGAATTACCAATAAGCCACGTAATGTGAATAGAAATCCAATTCCGAGAAGTACCCAGCGCAGCAACGGTAAATGACGCATGTAGCCCGCGCCGGACAGGGCATATAGGCCGAAGATTCCAAACAACGCGGCTGCAAGGAACCCAGTCACATAAAGCAATGGCAGGTTCGATACCAGTTCTTCCGCTGCGCCGAAATACAAACTCCACTCAGGAGAGAAGGTTACTACAGCTTGGAATATAGCAACCAGAAAGCTGAGAATGCCCGCTAACAGAAGCAGTTGCTTTGAGAATTTCATGATTCTTCCTCGCTGTGCCCAGCTAGAC
>JBMOME010000170.1:0-11037 GCA_049323095.1 Thermodesulfobacteriota bacterium | reverse complement strand
TCCCCGGACCCCTCCCCCAAAAACTCTCATGTTTCCAACACGCCCCAGCCCCTTTGCGATAGCGAAACAGCGGTGGCGCAGTGCTATCGTACGGACGGTATTTCTTGCCAAGCAACGAATTAGTGCAGGTCTGCGGCTTTAGGTGGATGATTCGTTCACGCCGTGTATCCCCCGCGCCTGAAGACCTGCTCCTGAACAGCTCAATTTTATTGACAAATCATCCCATCGGCATTAGCATACTCGCCACCGCACTCCGATTCTCAAGGGGAGTCCCATGAGAGCCCTACTATTCTCACTTCTGGCTGTTCTGATTGCCGTTTCGCAGGCCCAAGCAGAAGCAGTGCATGGGAAGGTCACTTCTGAGGGGGAACTCAACACTCAGATACGCCAATGGAAATACGATGTGGTGAAAACCGCAGGGCGATACAAGAAGAAGGTCACAACCGAGGTCAAGTCCAAAGTATACAAGGAATCGAGAAAGCACTACGAGGACCAGCCTTCGTGGGGATACTTTCTCTATTGCGTGAATGCAAGCGACCGTTCCGAGATCTTCTATGCATATTCGTACGGTGAAAACTCGCCTGACAATGCTCTCAACAAAGCACGACACGCGCTCGCTCTTTGCGGAGATTGTTACATGAAGCCCAAGATGCTGTATTATAATTCTCAGCCGCAATAGTACCAGCTTGTGGAGGATTGCACCATGCTTCTCGAATACGTTCAGGCAGCGCTTTGCCACGCAAAATATGAGATTCTGCCGGATGACGGCAGTTACTATGGAGAAATCCCTGAATGTAAAGGCGTTTATGCGAACGCCGCCACGCTGGAAGATTGCCGGGAGCAGTTGCGTGAGGTCTTGGAGGAGTGGGTCTTGTTCCGAGTGCACAGGAACCTTTCTCTGCCGGTAATAGATGGGATTGAACTCACCGTCAGGGAAGTTGCTTGATGCCCCCTTTTGGCCCTACCAAGAGAAGGGACTTGATCCGGCATCTCAAACAACTTGGCTTCGAGGGCCCGTATTCAGGCGGCAAACACCAATTCATGGTAAGAGGTGACATTACTATACGAGTCCCCAACCCACACCAGGCTGACATCGGCAAAGAACTCCTGGCAAGAATTCTGCGTCAGGCAGGAATCCTCAGAGAAGAATGGGAAAGCCTATAGGCATCTTGCCGTGGGTTGCATGGCAAGGTGCCCCGACACGTTACGCGTGAGGCGTCCTGACTCTGTTTCAAGGTGTACGGCAATAGACCAAGATACACTGGCCTGAGCGCCCATCTTAGAGAGGGTAAGGACACACAAATATGGACGCTGTAAAGTTATTGTTGGCTTTCTTGCCGTGGATTGCGTTTTGGATTATTTCTGCGGGCCAATCCATGTTCTGGCTTCAAGTCGGGGTTGGTGTAGCAGCGGTCTTGGTGGTGGTGATGGGTATCACCAGGCTGCATCGAGGTGTGATTCTGTGGGCCGGCGTGGTGTTTTTCGCGTTTGCCTTAGTCTTTGTGGTCGGCCTGCAAAATATGTGGGCAATCCGTCACCTGGGATTGCTCGCGAGTGGAACTCTTTTCGTGGCAACACTCTTTTCAGTGGCTGTGGGACGGCCTTTCACAGAAGATTACGCACGCGAGCACGTGCCAAAAGAATTGTGGGACTCGCCCGCGTTCATTCGGGGTTGTTTTACTGTTACCGGAGTGTGGGGTTTCATCTTCTTGGCCAATGTTCTGATTAACGTTGCGAAGCTGAATTATCCGGCCAAGAGTGAGTGGCTTTATCGAGGAGCGGAACTGACAGTCCTTGTCCTGGGAGTTGTGTTTACAACGATCTACTCGCGGATCGCCGGCAAGAAACGTATTCAGCTTTTGCAACAACCGGACAATTCTTAGAATCTGCCAAACAGGCTAGCGATCATCTATTCGCGAACACCTGGGCTTTCCATGCGTCAGCACGAGCCTTTTCCGCGTCGCCGAGGGCTTCGTGACAGCGTGAGCGCAGAGCGTACGCCTCACCGCTGTACGGATTGCTCTTGGCGGCTTCTTCAAGATCCACAAGGCCCAGATCCCACTTGCTGAGCTCTATGTAGAGCTTTGCTCTTTTGATGCGAGCTTGAAAATTGTTCGGGTCGATGTTCAGCGCGTGAGAATAGGCCTCCACGGCTCGATCGATGTGCGAATCCGCGAGATGAATATCCCCGCGAGTCACAAATGCCCCAGCAAAAGAGGATTCTTTGCTCAATGCCTGATCGATCATCTTCAGAGCTTCTTTTGTATCACCCTTGTGGAGGAGCGCTTCAGCCAAGAGCTGATATCCGAGGGGATTGTCCGGTTGGAGGCGCACCGCAGCGTGGAGATCCTCGACAGCTCGATCCAATTGACGGTCGTTGTAATAGATGCTCCCTCGGAGCAACCATAATTCGGGCCAATCCGGTGCCAATTTCACAGCTACGTCCAGATCGGCCAATGCTCTGTCACCCCGATGCATCTTTTTGAAAATGGTGGCTCGCTTCAGTCGAAGCCACGGATGCTCTGGGAACAGGTCCAGCGCTCTGTTGAGGTCACGCAGCGCAGCCAAATGGTTTCCCGTTGCCAGGTACAGCTCGGCTCGATTGATGTAAGGACGAGGGTTCTCCGGATCGAGCAGAATCGATCCGCTCAACCTTTCCAGGGCCTCGGGGTATCTGCCCATCATCATGAGAAGAATACCCTGGTTAAGCATGAGGATCGGATCAGCCGGGTCCACTTCTGCGGCAGCGTGATAATCTTGGAGCGCCTTTTCCAAATCGTTCATGGCGCGGTACGCATCAGCCCGGTACCAGTAGACGATGGTCTGTTCAGGATCGATTTTCAGCGCACGAGTAAAATCGTCCACCGCCTTTTGGTGTTGGCCGAGCCTGAAGAACGCATATCCTCGCCGAAACAGTGCGTGAGCGTTCTTGGGCCAAGCAGCCAGACCTCGGTTGAGTTCCTGGATTGCAGCCTCGTATTCCTCTCGTTCGAACTTGATCGCAATACGGCCGAAGAATGCGCTCTCATCCGAAGGATCGAGTTGCGCACTCTTTTCAAAGGCCTTACCCGCGGCCTCGATGTCGTTCCGATAGAAATGGACCAGCCCGATTTCCGCCAGCACCGAAGCCACATTGTAATTGAGATCCACGGCCCGCTGCAGATCCTCCAGAGCTTGATCATGTTCCCCGAGCCTTGCCGACAAACGGCCTCTCGCTTCCCATGCCTCGCCAGAGTGGGGCTGTTTATTAATCGCCTCGGTGTAGTCCTGACGGGCCAGGTCATTCTGCTGCAATCGTTCCCGCGCACGACCCCTCAGGATGAGCGCATCCACGCCGGCAGGCTCCTGATCGACGAGCCGATTGAGCATCTCCAAAGCCTCGTTGGATTGGCCCTCATCGATGAGTTTCCGAGCCCGTTCCAGCGGAGAAAGATGGTCGAAGCCACTTCCCAGCACGGCCAGATAGATGGTCCCCGCGAGGGCTGCCACAATCAGCAGCAGGCCGGCGACTTGCATCCGCGACGCGATTTTCTGAAGGTTCGACTGCATTGGCTTCGGCTAGGCCTTGATGCGTTATCCGTTTCGCTCTTGCTGCCGATATCTAAGACTATAGAAGCGGCATTGTCAACATAGGGCCGGCTGTGGGAAACGCGCGGCAGAAACACCATCCAGCCGCGCATCGCAAATGAGCCAGCTCCAGTACGGCGTGCACCCGCGCGCGAGACTGTCTCAAAACTCCGATCCCCCTCGAAATCGTGCCACGATTGCCGTAACAGGCCTCAACTGGGTGGCCCCGACGTTCCCGCGGGACGCGGGATCGGGGTCGCGTAGCGACAGGAGGTTTGTTGGGGAGGATATGCGACTCTTGGCTTAGTTCTTCGACAACCTGGCAAGAGAATGAGCCTCCTGTGCCTTCGGCACCGGGACGTATAACGTCCCGGGCACCCGCGCATCGTAGCACGATGTTCCAAGTGCCCCCACTTTTGAGACAGCCTCCGCGAGTGCGCCCCTACCCAAAATGGCCCATCCAATGCAGCCCAAATACAATGCTTCGGTATGTGGCAGAAACGAGCCTTCGTCGCGAGATGTCACAACGTTCTCAAATGATCCTTATCGTTTTCCCTTGCTCCCTATCTATGATAATGGTATTATTACACCATGATACATAACTTTCTTAAAGTTATAAATAACGACGGCCGATGAACGCCGCTGTATTTTCCTCGCAATCGACCCCTTCCGCTGAGGAGGCGCCATGAGCATACCCTGGGATCAGGTCTCTCACTTACAGAACTTCTTCCGCCTGGATTTCCTCTTCAGCGGGCTGGAGGTCTCCACCACGCAGCTCTTTGTGGCTCGCCTGGTCGTGTTCCTCGTTCTCGTGAGCGGGGTTATCTGGGCCGGCTTTAGGATTGTGCTCAAGGTGCTTGACTGTTTCCAGACGCTACTCGCGCAACTCGCCCATCTGCCCGCGTCCTTCTTCCTCCTCCTGCTTCTGGTGGCCCCTCTCGCTCCCGATAGCCTGGGATCACGCTGGATAGGGTACATCCTGCTGGTTTTGGGCATCCTGGGGCTTGCTCTGGTCGCGGCTTTAATGATGGTTATGTGGAAATATGGTGTGGATCAGGCGCTGCGAGTTCTGGACTCGATCCGTTCCAGGACCTCCGAACCAAACACCAAGGAGCGAGTGCCCAATCTCCCTCCGGACAATATTGTGACTACCTTGGGTGAAAAGCCCCATCCTGCAAACATTAGGGCGACTTAGCGGATAAGGCGGGAAATCTCCGCGAAAGATCTTCGCCACGAAATCGGGATCTGAAGACAATCCTGGCCTCAATTCTTGCTCTTATTGTCCTCTTTCGGCTTGATATCTCCCACCTGGACGAAATAGCGAAGATCGACTTTCTTTTCCACCGGGTTATCCGTGTGGAGTACGACATGGCCCATTTGGTACGGCCAAGGATCTTCTCGGGTGAGTTGCATGATGATTTCGAACGGCGCGCGGTCCCCTGGTTGCACCGTAACAGTGGCGGGTTCAAGATAAACCTTCCCTTTGGAACCGATCAATTCGACGTTCTTCACGGTAACCGGTTTGGTCGAGCTGTTGGATATTTTCATAGGGAACGCTATCCGTTCCTGGAATTCGGACAGTTTTTTGGTCAGGGCCGGCGGATCGACCAACACCTCTCGCACCAGGTCCGCAGTGAGGGTAACCGTGAGCACAGGTTTTTCAGGATCGTTGGTGTGTATGCGGAGGGATTTCTTTTTTCGGCCCGGGCGCTCTCCCTCGGTCTCATACGTGGCCGAGATGACGGTCTTGCCTCCGGGCGGCACCTCGGTGGATCCGTGGACGGCCTTTGTGCATCCGCAACTGGCGTGGAGCTTCTGAATTACGAGAGTCTCATCACCCACGTTGGTTAATTCGAACTGCGCAGTGGGGTCAGTCCCATATTGAACAGAGCCGTAGTCGTGACTTTCCTTGTCGAGCTTAATCTTGGGGCCGGACGCGGCCCAAGCGCCCATGGGAAAGGTCAGGAGCAGGACGAGCAAGATCATTCTCAGCAGGATCATTGTGGTTGTTCTCCTTTTCAAGGCTGCCGCCGGATGGTATCATGCTTAAGAAATCGTTAGCCCGGAAGATACTCTCGCCCGCGGTAGGACTGCCGTCTGAGGAGCCTTGCGGCGCGTTGCGGAACAGGTTGGTTTCCAACCGTCCTGATTCGATTATAGTGACGGGACCGCCGGATGCAACCTTTTCCCTCCGGTTGACCTCGGGTGTGTGGCCACGGAAGCCGGCTGTTCCCTCAGGTTAGATCCTGAAAGGTCTCTCTCACTGGGAGGAGGACATGTCCCCTTCATCTTCTACCGGACGAGCGTGCGAGATTTGTGGCGACAACAAGGCCACGCTTCCCACCAATGACCCGGTGCTCTGTCCTCGGTGCTATGAACGGTCCGAGGAGTTGTTCCAGGATGAGATGCGCCGAGTGGAGCTGATTCGGACTGTACGAGGCCGGGACGTGGAAGTGTACGACATCAAACATCCGGAAGCAAAGGCGCCAAAGCACCATTGCGGCCAGGTGATTCTGATTCGAGCGGGGCAGGGCTTTGAGGTGAAGATATGCCTCAGATCCGATTCCGTGGACTGGATGTCCAACTTATCGGACGCTGAGGGATCGTTCACCTCTCGGGACCATCGTTTGGATGCGCTTATCGGGAATGTTACCCTGCTTATCGAATCCTGGGGCGGCGGTCCTCACTACATGGACATCCTTTACGTGAACAAGGTGGTTTCAACCGAAGGTGAGATCTGACCTTGCGGGCAGGCGGCCAGGACCTGAGGAGAGCGATGAGCGAGGTATAAGTGTTCGGAATATCCATGTGGGAAATCCTATTGATCTTGGTGGTCGCTCTGATCGTTCTCGGGCCGCGGCAATTGGCGGAAACCGCGCGTGCACTCGGCAAGTTTTACCGGGAAATCCAGAAATTTACGTCAGAGGTGCGTGAGACCATAAGCACTGAGATATCGACAATTGATCAGAAACCTCCTCCGCCTCCTCCGGCCCCGAGCGACAGCCCTAAGCCTGAATATGCCGATCAAGAACTAGCCCCTTTGCCCGGCGAGAAGAGCGGCCCCGACTTCTATGCCGACCTGCTGGAATCGTCCAAAGAGAGCGACGAAGAAAAGAAAGAGACCGAAGAAACAGCAGAAACTAAGGACACGGCCCCCGAATCGACAGATCAAAAAGAAGAAGAGACCGCGTCCGAAGCTACTCCATCGAATAAACCAATAACACCGTGAAATTGCACACCTTGTCCAGTCCATCTCAATCCAGCAAGGAGCTCTTCCCTAGAGGTCTCCGGCATTATTGGAAGTTGTGCGGAGAATGCTTGTGAGCCGGATTCTCCTCCTCTTGACCCCCCGTTGGAAGAAATTCCGCAATCGCATGAAAGCTCCCGGAAAGGACCGGCTTCGGATTCCTTTCATCGTGGCTTTGACCGCGGTCCTGTGGGCGGTTATCTACGTGGTCTTTGTCAAGGCCCTCCAATACTTCACTGCTGAGGAGATGTTCGGCAGCATTGCAGCGATCAAGCTGCTTTCCATGATCCTGATCACGTTCGCATTCGTGGTGATAATCAGCAGCATTATCACAGCCTTTTCCACGTTCTTCCTTTCGGAGGACCTGGAGCTGATCATGGCTTCGCCGGCTGAGGCGCCCGCGGTATACGCGTCTCGCTTCATAGAGACCATGATCGATTCCACCTGGATGGTCCTGGTATTCGGCCTGCCGGTTTTTCTCGCGTACGGACGGGTGTTCTCAGCGCCCTGGAGCTTCTACGCGCTCAGTTCAGTGGGCTTTGTGTGTTTGCTCGTGATGACTACATCTGTCTCGGTCCTTGTAGTGCAGGTCCTGGTGAAAACCTTCCCCGTCAGGAAGCTCAGAGATCTCTTCATCCTGGTGGGCTTGCTCGTATTTGTGGGCGTGTATCTTATTTTTCGCATGGTCAGACCTGAAGAATTCCTCAACCCAGAGGGCTTTGCGTCTGTCATGGACTATCTTTCGGTGATGTCTGAGCCTTCCTCGCCCTTCCTGCCGACCACGTGGCTCCTGGAGCTGGTCCGGCCATACATAACCGGATATGGTTGGGGAGACCTTCCGTTCTATTTTGCGCTCTTGGTGACTGCGGCAGTTGGAGCGTATCGGTTGGTCGGACATTACCACCAGGTGTCGCACTTTCCCGGTTTTTCCAAAGCGACCGAAGGTCGCGGCGCTCGGCTGAGCCGAAGCAGGATGGTGGATCTGTTCGACCGAATCCTGGAGCGCCTTGTGGACCATCAGACCCGGCGACTGATCGTGAAGGAGCTTTTGCTCATGGCCCGCGATTGGGGACGCATCAGTCAGCTCCTGCTTTTGTCTGCGCTCATTGTGGTTTACCTGTATAATTTCAGTGTGTTACCCAACCTGGACGATCCCGCGGCAACCAGATTCCTGAAGAGCACCGTGGCTTTTCTCAATATCGGCCTCGCAGGATTCGTGTTGGCGTCTCTTGGCGTGCGTTTTCTCTTCCCTACCATGTGTGCGGAGGGCAGAGCATTTTGGATCCTGAAAGGTGCGCCGGTGAGCTTGAAAAAAGTGCTGTGGGTGAAGTTCTTCTTCTATCTTGTGCCCATGATGATTCTGGGCCTTTTCCTGGCGATCATGACCAATCGCATTCTGGGGCTCGGTCCGTTCATGTTCATAGTCTGCACCGCGACGGTGGCTGCGCTCACTGTAGGAATTACCGCGCTCTCAATCGGCATGGGGGTGCTCCATGCTGACCTGAAACTGACCGATCCGAACCGTGCCTTTACGGGCTTCGGCGCGATGCTCACCATGATCTACGCGGGGCTGGCAGTGGCCGCGGTTATCCTGCTTGAAATCTACCCTGTGTACCGAGTCGTAACCGCGGGTTACTTCACCGGCAAAATCAGAACGCCTGATTACTTCGTGGTGGGCCTGTGTTTCGCCGCGGCTTTTGGGATCGTGACATATATGGTGGTCAAGCCGCTAAAAGCCGGCCTCCGCCGCATCAGCGAGCTGGAAATTTAGTGCCAATGCGCTTTCAAGCAAGTAAGACGGGGAGAACGTTTTTGAAAATGGATTATTCATCCAATTCCGCTGGAGCCCCAAAGGGGCGATTGAAAGTAGCCCGGCAATTTATTGCCGGGTGACCGATGAGCAAGAATCCACCTCTTCGTCCCCAGGTGGCGCCTGGAGGATCAATCCCCCAGGCGCCACCTGGGGACGAAAAAAATCCTTTCTTGACCGCTCATTCCCGGCGATAAATCGCCGGGCTACTATCGGGGCGTCCATCCTGGACGCAGGCGGCCTCAAACTGAGGAAGTGACCCCGTAAACGAATGCGGAGCAAAGGAAGCAATTCCTTTGCATGAGGAAGCTTCTCGCTGTCTCACGTCTTTGAAAGCCCATTGTCGTTAGCTGCGACGCGCGACCTTGTTGGCAAGAATTGAGATCAGCCCTCCCAGCATGATGTATCCCAAGATTACCTCGACCATGACTACCATCGCGGCTCCCTCAGTTATCGGCCTGATGTCTCCGTACCCAAGCGTGGTGAAGGTGACCACGCTGTAGTACAACATGCTGGTCCACGAGAATCCCAGATCTCCTGCATGAATATGCTTTGGTCCCAGCCAGTAATAAATAAAACTGAAAGTGACTGCCATCCCAACCGACCAGCCGGCCCACCGAGAGAACGACCGGCCACAATCCGCAAAGATGTACCAGATCCAGAATAGGATCGGGCCCCATCGTGGACGAGCCCGCAGCTGTTCGATGTAATCCTGATCCTGCGCAAATCGCTTGAAATCTTGGTCCCCATAGCATGTGGCCACCCGAATCCCTCGAAATGCCTGTTGACGGGAATCGCGAGAGAATTTCACTCCCGTAACGTTCGCACACTCCAGATTAGCACGCGAAAGTTCTGCTCCCTGGAGGTCCGCATTCGTAAGGTTTGCCCCCCGGAAGGTCGCGTCGTGAAGGTCTGCTCCCCGGAGATTCGCATCCCAAAGCCTTGCTCCCACGAAGTTCGCATTCCAAAGTAGTGCCCCCTGGAGATCCGCATCTTCAAGGTCTGCTCCCCGAAGGTTCGCACGAAGTAAATGTGCTCCCTGGAGGTCTGCTTCCGCGAGGATTGTCTCCCGGAGATCCGAATTCACGAGAGTTGCGCGTCGGAGGTTTGCGTTGCGAAGGTCTGCCCCGCAGAGTTTCGCAGTGTAAAGAATAGCTCCCTCGAGGTTCGCGTCGGCAAGGATTGCTTGTTCGAGGTTCGCGTTCCAAAGGTCTACAACCCAGTTCCCATCGATCTTTTTTTTCGCGAGAGGCGATTCTCGGAATACATCTAACGTGAAATCGACGCCCTCAAGATCCGGAGTTTCGTGACTCGTGGCTCGCCACTCATTCCACGCTTCGACTCCTTCCAGCAATTTCTTCACATGAGCTTCATTGGCCATTTGCCGAGCCTCCGTGAGAGCGAAGAGATGAAACCTGGGTCTCCGGCGTGGACTTGGGACCGCTGAATCACCCGGAATGTCAATCCGATGTCAGCACGATAACATGTAGTAGGCCGGAATAACAAATATTTCTCTTGTCTGAGGGTAGGCTGAAAGAGACCGCCTGAAGGATTTTGTGCCGGGAGGGAGGTGCTTCGGTAGGTGGCCGGGGTCCTATACGTCCTGGTGTCGCAGGCATAGAAGGCCCATGACGGTCAGCGACGATGAACTGGTTCGAGCCATTGACGTGATGAAATTCAATACGGGTTGGAAGGAGATATGGGCGCCGACCCTAAACTCGGCAGGGAGGAGCAAGCGCTTTGACTCGTGACTCGAGTCAGGCGTCGCCTGATCCGTGGCCTATTTCGGTTCAAAGCCGAGTTCTTTCCCGATTTCTCTGAGACTCCTGGACGGCGATTCCATGGATTCGTACCGTTCCTTCCTTAATTCTCGAAGGTCCTCCAAATCCTCCAAAGCCTCTTGAATTTGCACGAACTCCTCGTAAGGGAGAATGACAAATTCCTTTCTCCCTTCTTTTTCAATGACTTGTGGATGCAGCAACATAGCTCCTCCGACCGATAGGCTTTCTTCCGATGCCGAATACGATAAACAACTATTACATCTCCTTACTCGATTCGCTGATGACCTGAGAAGAAATATTTTCTTCCTGGATTCCCGCGTTCGCGGGAATGACGGCTTTAGACCGATTCCGCATAGCCAAGACAGGCTGGCGTTGGGGGTTGTGGCCGAGGACCTTTCGCAAGGAACGAAGATGCGAGGCAGACCGTCTCTCCTTTGACTCCCATTCGTCCAATGATTATCAGTTCATTATAGGAATTGACGGAAGGAGGTCCATCGCCATGGCCGAGCAGATATACGAGACACCGGGGGAGTGTGCGTGCGATCCGTTCCCGGCCCCCGCGGAAGGCGCGGCCTGTGCCCAATGCGAGCCCAGCAATGCGCTATCGTGTGACGAAGAAATGGTCCTGGGGA
>JBMOME010000169.1:0-11147 GCA_049323095.1 Thermodesulfobacteriota bacterium | reverse complement strand
CAAGATCGAAGAATTCGTTGCCCATTACAACAAACATGCCCGACCTTTCGTGTGGACAGCTACCGCCGATTCAATCCTAAAAAAGATCGAAAAGATATGTCAACTTATTTCAGGGACAGGACACTAGCTCCTCTTTTGGAACGAAGGGATCTAGCTTGTGTAACGCTATGTCCTTTGCTTTCAGTTCCTCGCGCGCGAGGTCAAAAAGCTCGCATTCACTTTGAGGGCAATCGGAAGGGACCCGGTGGAGTGCTACACAGAACTCAAAGTCATCTCTATACCTGGTGGGGTTTGTAACGAACTCCCTCCAAATCCATGGTCCTCCGCCTATGAATTCGTAATGTCGGCTTTTTTGGTATTTTCGCAGCGTGTAATCAAGGGAATCAAGGTACTCGTGTAAGCTTCTGTCGAATAAGCAGATCTTGCTTCCCAATTTCTTGAGGCGCTCAATGGTGAAGGTGATAATACTGTGAAAACTGCTCCCATTACAAACCAGCGCGTAAAAGGCGTTTGCATCCAGATACACTTGCTTGTCCCTCATCGCGGACAATTGACCACGAGACAATCTGGAATTTCGATTGAGGTAATACAGCAAGAGAACGTTGTGAAAGATAGCGGCTATGTACTTATCTTTCTGTTGCGCTAAGTCTTTCAGAGCGGTCAAGAAAGCTCTCTTGAATAAAATAAACTCATCGGTGCTAGTTGACAGTTCGCGAAGGTGCTTCTTCAAGATGTAATCATATTCATTAAATGCCGAGGTCTTTTCAAAAAGAGTTCCTGCAGACCGGAAGTAGTTGGCCATCATACGAATCTCGAGGAAAACTGCACACAAATATTCTTCCGCCAAAGATCGAATGTTGAGCTTGCGTTGCAGCTCCTCGCTAGAGATACCAATTTGAGTAGCGAGAGTGGAGGCAATTTGTTTGACAGCCCCGTCTTGCGCCGAATTGAATTCGGCTTGCAAGGACCTGATTGTAGTCCTCGTGTGGCCACGATATGTAACACGGTCATTGGCCGGCCGCTTGACGAATTTGGAATGTGCGATGATGCTGTCAAGCTGATCTGGGCTAGGCTCCGGCAGATTTCTAGAGCGAAGCCATTCCAAAAAGGCAGGCGTTGTGATTTCGTCTTCGCTTGCTTCCACCAGGGCTTCTATGAGGAGCGCCTCGAATGCTCTATTTCTTATGTGAGTGCCCGAGGCGTCCGCAATAAAGAGCGCATGGGCTAGGCTCGAATACTGCATAAGCCTGGGATCTTCGTAATTCACGAGATAGGCAGTAATCTGCCTAGTGCTTGTTACGTCGAACGTTCTGGGACTTACGTATTGGACAACCGTGTTGTCAGAATTATCAATCACGCTATCAGTCACGCCGATCTGGCCAGCACGGAAATGCTTTTCTATGGTGTCAATGTTCTCGAACGGTTCCCCGACGAGTTCCAGCCGGGTCGTCTCAGAGGACTCCTTGACATCTCCATAGTCTATGATTGTCCTACAGTCTGGCAGCGATGGGACCTTTCCATGCCACCCTTTCATGAACTCAATGGCGCATCTGAGTGCAACGGTGGGGCGTTCAAGGATGAGGAAGATGGCATCGCCTTGGGCAGAATGCATGCTCCCATCGGGGTACGGCTTGTCTGCCTCGGGAAAGACGCCCCTCGCATATTCTTGAAGCTGATTGAGTAGCTTCACTCTGATTTGGGGATCAGCATCTTTGTGCTTATCCACATATTCCTTTGAACCGCACAAATCAATCTTGACGACTGCCTTTCCTTTCATTTGTTTCCCCCGCATAGGTTGGCTGTTTAAGGATCATTAGGCATTGATATCTCGACGTCGCATAAGACACTAACCAGCTGGTGTCATGCGCGCTCGCAGATTGAAACGACGCAGACTAAGAGAAACTCATTTCAATAGAGGACCTGTTCCTAGCCGCTCAATTATAGGTCTGCGCTGACTCCGGGTCAAGGCCGTTAATGGCACAGTGCTCCGTCACCTGTGCGATCTGCCTAGTCGCCAGCTTCCCGGCCGTATCGAGTGGACAGAGAACAAGGGTTTCTTCTTTTGCTACACTTGGAGCAGTGCGAGTAACTTTAGCGCGCTTCTTCTTCTTGACTCCCAATTTGGTCAAATCCTTCTCCATCATCTGACGGAGATCTCCCCGGAAAGCTTTGTTGGCAACGACACTGGAAAAGGCCGCCAAAGATCCTAACCCCATGAAGGCTCGCATCCTCAAGGTCGCGAGGCGGGTGTTCGGCGAATACGGGTATCATGGCGCGACCACGCGGATGAGCGTTGAATAAGGGCAAATCTACATATTGAGAATCCCTTGCGAAGCCCAAAAGCTTATGGGGGTGTCTCCATAGAGGCCTCTTGCCTTTGAGGCATCTCCAGTAGGCCACACCATTTTCCACGATTTCTGGAAATGGTATGGCCTCCCGGAATGTAGTGATCCGCCCCTTATGCACGAACGTTATTTCTCGCGCAAGACGGAAGCAGGGGCGAGCAATATTTTTCCAGTTCCGCTTCGAGCTACCCGCGGTACGGGTGAGCGGGGATCACGCGGTAATGGTATCCCACCGCCGACCTCACAACCAAGAATCCTCCCGGGGGCATGATCTGCGCAACAACCCTGTCCCTCTTTTGCTCGTCAAGGACGATGAAATCGATCCCACGCCTGGACATATTTTGTATCCTGAAGTCAGTGGGAACATTCTGAACCCAAAATTCCAGCTCTGAGAAATCAGGTACCTGTTCCACGTCGCCGTACGACAAGTTTACAGGCCCCATGCGATTACCGCCTCGCGTGACATACATTTGGACAAGGTCGCCCTGCTGCCCAAGGTTGTCTATGACCGCGAGGCTCCCGTCAACCTGCTCGGTGAAGACCATCGGCACCTCCATGTTTCATACCGTGGGCAGGCAGAAAATGCTTTCGCTATACCAACGCTCCCGATCGCCTCGCAGCGTGAGCTGTGGCTGGTCGCTCTTCCCCATGCTCTGTCAGAACAGCATCCTCATTACCGCGGGCAGTTGAGCAAGTCTCATCATAAACGGCACCACTCCAAGAGGCATCAAGAACAGGATTTCACCAATATTCATCCAATATAGATGCGATGATCCCGCTCCTCCAGCCGGAAAAATCAACTGCTCGTGCGTAGTTGCACTTCCCGCATGAGTGAGAAACGCCTCGATGTACATCGCTGTCGATAGGTTTTCAACCATCACAGGGGGATCATTATGGGGAGTCTGCGGTGGCACTATGAATTGGGCAAGCACCGCGCTGGACTGGTAAATAGCCATGCCCTGACCCGGTCCAAGGTTAAATGGTATCCAACCTCCATTCACCGCGGATCGAACACCCAGAAGCTCACTTCCTCGGGTTCTGTTTGTCAGCCTGAGCTGGCCCAATGCCCGGAAGTTCAATTGGTAATCCGTCGTCGCTTCCGGATCTCCGGATGCCACCCGTTCCATCAACTCGCGTACTTCCTTCTCGTCGATTTGTGGTGCCCGATCTGGATCAATCTTGATGTCGGCTAGTCGAATCATGTTGGACTCCTTTCTTCGGCGCGACTTTTCCCTCGCCGCTGTCCCGCGGCACGGAATGAAGCGCTTCAACAGATGTTGGGTGAACAGAATTCGGCCATGTCCCCGCGGCAAACCGACTCCTATATCATTTCCGTAAAAGACGCCCCCCAAGAAATCGGCTCAGTGAATTGTAATCAGAGATTTGCGAACGTCATGATTGCGGTTCGGCGTCCTATGCGGCCTGTCTATGACCTGGTGCGGCGCGTTTCGCCAGCTTCCGGGACCTTTTAATGCCCCTCTTTGGTTGAAGGGGTTATTTCCGTGACGCTCAACCTTACTCCTAGGGCCACCTTTTCGTCAAGCACAATCATCGCCCAAGAGTGTAACCATTCAGTTACTCGTAGGGGTGATTGGTGGAGGGTTAGGGTGAAGCAGAGAGGGGAGATTCTTCTCGCGTTCATGCTGACCCTCATGTTTTTTCCTTGACCGCCTCGTGTGGTTTGCGCGATGGTTGTCCATCATTTGATGGAAACCTCTGCTGGAAGCTTCGATGGCAACCCCTCTGGAAAAGGCCCGCAAAGACCCGGACTCCATGAAGGCCCGCATCCTCAAGGTTGCGAGGCGTGTGTTCGGGGAATACGGGTATCATGGCGCGACCACGAGAATGATCGCTGAAGAAGCGGGAATTGACATATCAACCCTGTACTACCACTGGGGGGAGAAGAGCGACCTGTACCAGGGGGTAGTCCAGGACGTATTCGACGATTTGCGGCACAGACTCCAGGAAGTGGAACGGGTCATTCATGGCAGGCCGTTCGCGGACCGCATGGAAATCGCAATCGACATGACCACGGACTTTCTGTTTGAAAACCCCGAAATCTCCAACCTGGTGCTTCTTCGCTATTTCGGCAAGACCCGTGACGAGTCAATCCTGGACATCTACGTGCCGGACTTCATTTCCGACATCGCCTACTCTATGGGACTGTGCAAGAATAAGAAGGCTGTGCCCAAGGGAGTCTCATTGCAGATCCTGGCGATGATCAACTCGATCCACAACTTTATTTCCGGCGAAGGCTTTTTTCGGTCCATGCTGACCATGGAGCGTGAAGAATACGTCTCTCGGGTGAAAGAGACGCTAAAGTTCATCCTCATACCTGCATTCAACACATAAACGTCGTCATGGAGGAACTCGATGGCTCTGAATCTTGATTCCATCGGGAAGAAGATCGGCCCGCTGACCAAGGAGTACGGCTGGAAGGATGTAATCCTGTACGCTTTGGGCGTGGGCGCGGGTTTCGACGAACTGGAATACTGCTACGAAAATCGGCTCAAGGTGATACCGAGCTTCGCGATTGCCGCGATCTTCGATTTCCTTGCGCAGGCCGGGCTCACGTCCAACGTGAACCTTGCAGGAGTGCTCCACGGCGAGCAGGACCTGATCTTCCATAATCCAATTCCGCCGGAAGGGAAGCTGATCACCGAGGGCGCGATCACTCACATGTACGATAAGGGCAAGGAAAAGGGTGCGCTCGTAATCGCAGAAGGAGATACATACCATTCCAACGGCCAGAAGCTCTTCACGAACATCCTCACGATTTTCGGCCGATTGGATGGTGGTTTTGGCGGTCCGGAATCTCCCAAGGAGACGGTGGAATTCCCCGATCGGCCGCCCGACTTCGAAGAAGTTGCGTATCCGTCCGAAAATCAGCCGCTGATTTATCGCTTGAGCGGCGACATCTTCGCGCTGCACGTTGATCCGGACTTTGCCAAGGCCAGCGGCTTTGAAAAGCCGATTATGCACGGGCTTTGCACGCATGGGTATGCGTGTCGAGCAGTGATCAAGCACCTCTTTCCTGGTGAGCCCGAGCGCATGACACGATTCCGGAATCGTTTTTCTCGGACGCTCTACCCTGGAGTGCCGGTCAAGACGCAGATCTGGAAGATTGAGGAAGGCAAGGCGCTCTTCAGGACCTTGAACGCGGACAAAGGCGATGTGGCCATTGACCGCGGCATCGTGGAATGGGTCAGCAAAGCTGAGCTGGAAAAACGCTCCAAAGGCGGTTGGATCAGGTTCGACGACAGAGTGGCCATTGTGACCGGCGCTGGAGGCGGTCTGGGCAAGGCTTATGCTCTGGAACTGGCAGCGCGAGGCGCAAAGGTGGTCGTGAACGACCTGGGCGGCGCGAGGGACGGCACCGGGTCAGGGACGAGCATGGCAGACGCTGTGGTGGCTGAAATCAAGGCCGCAGGCGGCGAAGCTGTATCAAACTACGATTCGGTGAGCACTCCGGAAGGCGGCGAAGCTATCGTGAAAGCCGCGGTGGATGCGTTCGGCCGGGTGGACATCCTGATCAACAATGCAGGGATCCTGCGGGACAAGAGCCTGATCAAGATGGAGCCCTCGGAATGGGACGCAATCATGGCCGTGCATCTCAACGGCGCTTACAATGTGTCTCGGCCTGCATTCGTCAAGATGCGTGAACAGGGTTACGGCCGCATCATCATGACCACGTCCGCGGCGGGTCTGTATGGCAATTTCGGCCAAGCCAATTATTCCGCGGCCAAGATGGCGCTTATCGGCATGGTGAATACGCTCAAGGCCGAGGGGGAGAAGCACAACATCAAAGTGAACGCGATTGCGCCTGTTGCCGCGACGCGACTGACCGACGATATTCTTCCACCGGACTTGCAAGCTAAACTCAAGCCTGAGTTCGTGACTCCGATGGTCTTGTATCTCTGTTCCGACAAGTGCCCGGTGACCGGCGCGGTGTACAACGCGGGCATGGGTTGCTACAACAAGGCGGAAGTCATTACGGGCGCGGGAGTGGTGCTTGGAAGCGCTGACAAGATCCCCACACCGGAGGAAGTAGCTGCGCACATGGATGCAATCAAGTCATTGCAAGGGGCGAAGCTGTACGGTAATGCCACTGCGGCCGTGGGAGCCGTACTCGACGCGGTTGCAGCAGGTCCGGCTGGAGCCGCGGGAGCTGCTCCTGCAGCAGAGCAGAAGCCACAGCTCACAGTGCAAGGTGTATTCGACAACATCGCGAACGCGTTCCGTGCAGACAAGGCATCGGGTGTGGACGTGGTCTTCCAGTTCAAGATTTCGGGCCCCACCGGCGGCGATTGGCATGTGAGCGTGAAGGATCAGAAGTGCCAGGTGTCGCCGGGCGCTCATGCTAAGCCGACCACGAGTATCCTTATGGGCGATGAGGATTTCGTGAACATGATTAGCGGCAAGCTGAATGCAATGCAGGCGTACACTTCGGGCAAACTCAAGATCGAAGGCGACCTGATGAAGTCCCAACTCATCGAGAAACTGTTCAAGTTCTAAAGACAAGGGGAGCCAACCATGATCGGCATCGTTTCATATGGCGGTTACATTCCTAAGTTGCGACTGAACCGCATGAGCATATTCCAGAGCATGGGCTGGTTTGCCCCTGCCATCATCATGGTGGCTCAGGGCGAGCGGTCGTTCTGCAACTGGGACGAGGACACCCTGACCATGGCGGTTTCCGCGGCTCAGGATTGCCTCAAAGGCACGGACAAGAAGGCGGTGGATGCGATCTACCTTTGTTCGACCACCTTGCCGTTCCTGGACCGTCTCAATGCGGGAGTCGTGAAGACTGCGCTTAACTTGCGGGACGACATGGTCGCGCAGGATGTGGCTTCCAGCCTGCGAGCGGGAACCACAGGGCTGATTACGGCGCTTTCGACCATCGGCCACAACGGCAACTCGCGGGCGCTCGTGGTGGCTGCGGACAAGCGTGAAGCCAAAGCCGCATACTTCTACGAGATGTGGTTCGGCGATGGCGCTGCATCGGTCCTGGTGGGCGATTCGGACGTGATCGCAGAATTCAAGGGCTCCTACTCGGTCGCGCACGATTTCGTGGACCATTTCCGAGGGGAAGGCAAGACCTATGATTACATGTGGGAAGAGCGCTGGGTCCGTGACGCGGGATATTCCAAGATTATTCCCGAGGCGGTAACCGGGCTTTTCAACAAGCTCTCCATATCAATGGACGACGTGGACAAGTTCGTCTTCCCGTGCTTCTTCAAGGCGGAACACCGCAAGATCGCATCGCAGCTTGGCGCGCGTGCAGACAAACTTGTGGACAACATGCACGAAGTCTGCGGCGAAACAGGCGCGGCGCATCCGCTGGTGATGCTCTCGCAGACCCTTGAACAAGCTAAGCCGGGAGATCGCATTCTGCTCGCGGGTTTTGGGCAGGGGTGCGATGCACTCTATTTTCAAGTGACGGACAAGATCCTGGATTTGCCGGCTCGCACGGGAATCACCGGCGCCCTGGAAAACAAGAAGTCCGTAGATAATTACGCGAAATTCCTTAAATTCCGGGACCTCATCCAGACTGAAATGGGCATCCGGGCCGAATGCCCGACCCAGACTGCGATGACGGTCATATGGCGCAAACGTAAGATGCTCCTGGGCATGGTGGGCGGCAAGTGCACCCAATGCGGGACGCCTCAATTCCCAAGCATGGATATCTGCGTGAATCCGGACTGTCATGCGGTCTACACCCAGGAAGATTATGAGTTTGCAGAAGTGCCTGCCAGAGTGAAAAGCTTCACCGGCGATCTCCTCGCGGTTTCTCTGGACCCGCCCGCGGTCTACGGCATGGTCCAGTTCGAGGGTGGTGGCCGGTACATGGCGGATTTCACCGATTGCGAACTCGACGACGTACGTGTGGGGCAGCCGGTGAAGCTTGCGTTCAGGAAGCGATACACCGACAAAGAACGCGGCTTCTCCGGTTATTTCTGGAAAGCGATTCCGTTGCCGATGGACGCCGTGGAAGAGGCCGCGGCAGAAGGCCCCGCGATCGGTTTCGAAGGCAAGGTCGCAGTAATCACCGGCGCGGGAGCAGGACTGGGCCGCGCGTATGCTCTGGAGCTGGCAAAGCGTGGCGCCAAGATCGTAGTGAATGACCTAGGCGGCGCAAGAGACGGCACTGGGTCAGGTTCCGCGGCTGCCGATGCAGTGGTCGCTGAAATCAAAGCCCTGGGCCGCGAAGCCGTGGCAAACTACGATTCGGTTTCCACGCCGGAAGGCGGCCAGGCGATTATCAAGACTGCGCTGGATGCCTTCGGCCGAGTGGACATCCTGATCAACAATGCGGGAATTCTCCGAGACAAGACCCTGGCTAAGATGGAACCTGCGGATTGGGGTGCGGTCTTGGCCGTGCACCTGAGCGGCGCATACAACGTGACCAGGCCCGCATTTACCCAGATGCGGGAACAGGGTTATGGCCGCATCATCATGACCACGTCCTCTGCGGGCTTGTACGGCAATTTCGGGCAGACCAACTATTCGGGCGCCAAGATGGGCCTGGTCGGCCTGATGAACACACTCAAGTTGGAAGGGGACAAGTACAACATCAAGGTGAACTGTGTGGCTCCAACCGCGGGCACCCGGCTTACCGAAGACGTGCTGCCGCCCGATCTGTTCGAGCGGCTCAAGCCCGAATATGTAACGCCGATGGTGCTGTATCTCTGCTCCGATCAATCTACGGAGACCGGTATGGTCTTCAATGCAGGTCTGGGCCACTTTGACCGTGCGGCCGTAGTGACTGGGAAAGGCGCGGTTGTTGGGGACGGCGTGACTCCGCCAACGCCGGAAGAGATCCATCAGAGCTGGGACGCAATCAACTCCATGAGCGGCGCGGTTGAATCGTACAACGCTACCGCGGCTTTAGGAGACATGCTGAATGCGTTCACCCCAGAAGCGGGAGGAAAGAAAGAAACAGCCGGCGGGGGGCTGACCGTCAAGAGCGTGTTCGAGGGTATGCCACAGGCTTTCCAGGCCGATAAGGCTGCGGGAGTCAATGTGGTGTTCCAGTACAAGATTTCCGGCCCAGGTGGCGGCGAGTGGTTCGTGGAGATCAAGGAAGGGAGCTGCCAGGTGGCTCAGGGCAAGCATGAAAAGCCCACGACCACGATCCTCATGTCGGATCAGGATTTCCTGGCGCTCATTCGCAAAGAACTGCCCGCGATGCAGGCTTTTACCACCGGGAAGCTGAAGGTCGAAGGCGACATCATGAAATCGCAGCTTATCGAGAAACTTTTCAAGTTCTAGAAGCGTTTCCAAGGCCGAGGCGTTTTGGGACGAATTGGCCGGGGAAGCCCCTTTTTGCAAAAAGGGGCCTCCCCGGACCCCTCCACCAAAAACTCCTAGGCTATGCAAGCGCTTCCAGCGCTTGAAAGATCGGTACTGCTGAACTTTGGGAGAATGACATAGAGGTTACGCATAGGCGCGGTAGGGGCGGGTTTCAAACCCACCCTCACAAAACCTCGTGAGATCACACGGAAATGACCCGCAGGAGGGTTGAGATATGGCCACAGGAATCAAAGACAAGGTAGCGATCATCGGCATGGGCTGCACCCGTTTCGGCGAACGTTGGGACGTGGGCGCGGAAGAGCTCATGGTCGAAGCGTACACCGAGTGCCTCAAGGACGCGAAGATCGATCCCAAAGAGATCCAGGCCGCGTGGCTGGGCACCTGCATGGACGAAATCAACGTGGGCAAGAGCGCTCTGCCGTTGTCCATGACGCTCCGGCTGCCGCTCATACCCGTGACGCGAGTCGAGAATTTCTGTGCGACCGGCACGGAAGCGTTCCGCGGTGCGGTGTATGCGGTTGCGTCCGGTGCGTACGACATTGCGCTAGCTCTGGGCGTGGAGAAACTCAAGGATACCGGTTACGGAGGTCTGCCGAATCCCGGTTCCAACTGGGGTTCGTTGCAGTGGCTCTTCTGGCCGAATGTGACCGCTCCGGGGTCGTTTGCGCAGCTCGCGACTGCATACACATCCAAATATCGCATCCAGGCCCAGGATCTGAAGCGGGCCATCGCGCACGTCTCGGTCAAGAGCCATTCCAACGGAGCGCTCAACCCCAAGGCTCATCTGCGGAAAACGGTGACCGAAGATCAGGTTATGGCCGCGCCCATCATTGCGTATCCTCTTGGGCTCTTTGACTGCTGCGGCGTGAGCGACGGTTCGGCCTGCGCGATCGTGACCACAGTCGAGAAGGCCAAAGAGATGGGATACAAGGACTTCGTAACGGTCAAGGCGCTGCAACTGTCGCTGAGTAGCGGTGAAGAGATGGGGTACAATAATTGGGACGGGGACCATTTCATCACCACCGCGAAGTGCAGCACAAAGGCCTACGAAGAAGCAGGCATTATCAACCCCAAAGAAGAAATCAGCATGATGGAGCTGCATGATTGCTTCTCTATCACTGAGCTGGTCACGTACGAGGATCTCCACATATCCGAACGGGGGAAGGCGTGGCGAGATGCGCTCGACGGATTCTACGATCGGGACGGGGGCGGAGTTCCGGCTCAGGTGGACGGCGGGCTCAAATGCTTCGGGCATCCGATCGGGGCATCAGGGTTGCGCATGTTGTACGAAATGTACCTCCAACTGCACGGCCGAGCGGGCGAGCGGCAGATTGAGAATCCGCGTTACGGGCTTACTCACAACCTAGGCGGCGTGCCTTTCATGAACGTCTGCTGCATCGCGATCATCGGTAAGTACTGATAGAAGCGGAAGGGCAGCCAAGAAAATGTAAGATTCCGGGAAACCCCTTTTTGTGCAAAAAGGGGTTT
>JBMOME010000168.1:0-11243 GCA_049323095.1 Thermodesulfobacteriota bacterium | reverse complement strand
AGCAGGGCTCCGAGAAGGATCGCGGTGGGCGGTGCGAAGGGGATCCCGATGGCAAAGAGAGGAATAAAGGCAGACTGGCAAGCCGCGTTATTGGCCGATTCGGGGCCGGCAACACCTTTGATTGCTCCTTTCCCGAACTCTTCAGGATGTTTCGAGATCTTCCTCTCTACCATGTACGACGCATACGTGGCGATCACGGGAGCAGGCCCTGGAATGAGACCCGCACCGAAACCGATTCCTGTTCCCCGCAGAATGGCTGAGATCGATTCCTTGAGGTCCGCGAGGCTCGGATAGAGCTCTCGCAGACGGGGAACCACAACCTTCTGTTCGAGCAATTCAGCCGGCCGAGCTGCATTCACCAGCACTTCCCCGATGCCGAAAAGACCGATAGCGACAGCCACAAACTCGATTCCGCCCAGTAGTGAGGGAGAATCGAACGCGAACCGACCGTCCCCAGTTACCGGGTCAAGGCCGATTGTGCCTATGATGAGCCCTATGACGGCCATCATGAGCGACTTGAGAAACGATGCGCCAGTCACATTGCTCAATACGATGAATCCGAAGACCATCAGGGAGAAGTACTCCGCGGGACCGAAAGCCAGGGCCGCTTCCGCAAGAGGAGGCGCAAGAAAGACCAGACCGAATATGCCGATCGTGCCCGCAATGAAAGAACCTATGGCGCATATCGCGAG
The DNA here is from genome assembly GCA_049323095.1 of Thermodesulfobacteriota bacterium. Lineage (GTDB taxonomy): Bacteria > Desulfobacterota > Desulfomonilia > Desulfomonilales > Desulfomonilaceae > VGSG01. The sequence continues at coordinate 10,551 of JBMOME010000168.1, read as the reverse complement.
AGCCTTTCCCGCCTTTCCTTTTTGCGCCATCTGGTAGCCGTCGATGCAGGTCATGACCGAAGCCGTCTCTCCCGGCACATTGATCAGGATCGACGTGGTTGACCCGCCATACATGGCGCCGTAATAGATGCCCGCAAGCATGATGATCGCAGACGTGGGATTGAGGCCAAAAGTGACCGGAATAAGAAGTGCGATCCCCGCAATCGGGCCCAAACCGGGCAGAACGCCGACCAGGGTGCCTACCGTCGCTCCTACGAGGCAATAGAAGAGATTCTGGAGCGTCATGGCCACTCCAAAACCCGCCGCGAGATGCTGGAGCGATTCGAGCACCTCTCCCTCCTAGATCCCCAAAAACCCTCGTGGAAGCGGGATCTTGAGCAAGTAAACAAAGAGGATGTGAGAACCCGCGGCCGTTACAAGGGATAGCATCAAATTCAACGGCCATCGTTTGGAACCGAGGACTCTCAGCAAGCCCACCATGAGCAGGAATGAAACCAAGGGATAGCCAAGCGGTTTCAGCAGCAGGGTCGCCACCACGATCACCGCAAGGAATGCCAGAACCTGCACCGCAGATTCCTTCTCGGGTGCGACATCAGCATCCTTCTTGATCTCCTTGCTGGCGGCCCAGAGAACCTGCCCCACGTAGGCAGCGGAGAGGGCCATGAGAAGGCTGCCGAGACAGAGCGGGAAGAGGCCCGATCCAGCCGCTCTGAAAGAGCCGATGGGCATTTGCAGGGATAAGACCGCGGTCACCGCTCCGAAGAGAAAGATCACGCCGCCGCCCAGTGCCTCACTTCGTTGCATAGGCAGTCCTCATTCGTTCGGGGCCCGCATAGCCCAGCCGGCGAGAGATCTCCGCGGCAACTTCCACGACCTCGTTCATCATTACGTTTTGGATCACCTCCTTTGTCATCCGAAAGGCCGGCCCGGACACGCTTATTGCCGCTACCGGATCTCCTGACGAGCCGAGGACAGGCGCGGCCACGCAGCGTATGCCCTCCTCATTCTCTTCATCGTCGAGTGCGTATCCTCGGACCCTGATCGTCTGTAACTCCCGCCTAAGAGCTTTCGCACTAGAGATCGTATTGGGAGTTCTTACGGCGAGCCCTTTTCCGGAGATGAAGTTCTGGAGCTCATCCTCGGAAAGGTAAGAAAGCAACACCTTGCCCACCGCGCAACTGTGAGCGGGGTTCCTTGCACCCACTCTGGAGGCCATTCTCAATCCGCCGGTGCCCAACGGTGATTCCACTTTCTCGATGTAGACCACCTCACCTTGGTCGAAGACCGCCATGTGCACGGTTTCCTTGCTCTTATCCGCGAGCCCGTGAAGCAGCGGCTCCGCGATTTTACGAAGGTCGAGTTGCGATTCCAGGCGTCCTGCGAGGTCTAACAGTTTCAAGCCCAGATAGTAGTTCCTGGTAGCCGCGTCCTGGCGGATATAGCCGAAGTAGGCGAGAGAAGACAGAAGTCGATGGACGGTACCCTTGGGGAGACCCAGCTGAGCAGAGAGGTCCCGTATGCTCATTCCCTGGGGGTTATCTCCTACCAGATCAAGGATAGCCGAGACGCGCTCGATGGTTTGAACAAGGTTGTTTGGCTTGGGCATGGGGGTCACATTTCGTAATGTGGAACGGTGTTTCGGCAAATAAAATCATCACACACGACAGACCCCCTTGTCAAGTCGACAACGCTTTTACACTGCAAATTTGTCGGGTCACACGTGTAGTTCGGATAGGTGCGCGATCCGTGAAGACCAAAACTCGACTGGAGCTCAAGAACGTAGCGGATTCGAGACAACATGCCGATATATTGCATTTAATTCCTGCTTTGCCGCGGTAGGTTAGTCGAAGTGGCTCTGAGAATAGATGGAAAACGTCCATGGACATGCTGTAAAATGAGTAGCGGGACGCCGAACAGTCAGCCGTCACCGGGAATAGTCGCGGAACAATATCTATGGACATCAAGGGCCTGCTCAAAAAGAAGCGTAAGGAAATTCTCCGGATCGCGGCTGCCCACGGAGCCCGGAACGTTCGAGTGTTCGGTTCGGTGATCCGCGGTGAAGCGGATCACAAGAGCGATATTGACTTATTGGTGACTCTGGACCCTGGCACTACATTACTTGATCATGCTGCCCTGATCCTGGAGCTTGAGGTCCTACTTGGATGCAAGGTAGATGTGGCCAGTGACCGAGGATTGCGTCCGAGAGTAAAGGAGCGAGTCATGAGCGAGGCTGTGCCCATATGAGAGACGACCGACTCCGGCTCCTGGACATCCTGGAAGCGATTGCAAATATTGAAAGGTACTCTTCCAGAGGTCGCGAAGCCTTCGACGAAGACGAACTCATGGTGAAGCCTCAGCGAACCTCTCCGCTGATTTCCGAGAACGGCACTCGGAGATCGAGTGGGCACGCATTGTAGCAATGCGAAACATCTTGATTCATCAGTATTTCGGTATCGATTGGCAGGAGGTTTGGGACACGGCTGTAAAGGATCTCCCGCAACTGGAGACCAGAATTCGATCCATCCTCCGTGAACTAGAAGAACGCTCTGGCCCCGAGACCCTGTAAAAGACCGCCGATCAGTCACGATATGTATTACATATGGCCTGCTTTGAATTCCCGCAGTTGTCCGTATCGGTAAATGGCCCAAACCGCACCCATGCCTCCCACACCCAGCAGACTGAATGCCCATCCCCATGTCAGGTAGTGTCTTTGCCCGTCTGCGAGGGGATTACTCCAATCCAAGATCGCTCCGAAGGCCAGTGGCGATATGGCGCCAGCCCCAAACCCTAAGAGAGATCGCAACCCGAGGGCTGCTCCCAAATAGGAAGGCTCCGTCACCTCAGTGAGAGCTGCTGACAGAACAGGTGAGTCCCCGAGGGAGGAAAGCGCGTACACCACTCCGACCGCGATGACCACCGCGAGCGGCAGTCCGATGGTCCATCCGAAGGCTAATGAACAGACCGTGCTCACTGTTGCCATCGCCAGCATCACCTGGCTGCGACCCAGCCGATCGGACAAGACACCCGCGGAAAGGGAAGCCACCAGGCCCATGAAATGAAATAATGCCACGATATTCGCACCTGAGCCCGCGGCCTTCACGCCGGTGAGGCCTGCGACACCGAGGCAAGCTGTCATGAACGCGGGGGTCCAGGACCACATTCCCAGGAGCTCCCAGCAGTGGAACGCGTATCCCCAGATGAGGAGCATAGCACGCCGGTTGCCCAAAACCTCCGTGGTGAATCTTTGTTCACTTCGTCGTTGCTGGAGGGGCACTATTGTGTGGCGCAACGTGACCCAAGCCAGGAGCCAAGCCAGCGTCGGGCCGAGACAGGTGAGCAGAAAGGAAAGCTTATATCCGCCGATGGGAAGCGCTATTCCGCTGATGACAAGGGACAGGGCGTAGCCGCAAGACGTGCTCGCGATGTAAAAGCCGACCGACATGCCTCTGCTGGTGGGAACGTATTGATCGGCTATGATCATGATGCCGGTGGTGTATGTACCTCCCAGAGAAAGGCCCAGCAGGGTATGAAGGATCAGGCCGGAAACGAAGTCTCGAGCGAAGAGCGCAAAAGCCAGGGAGCAGATGGCAGTGGCAAACATCGATACAAGGTACACCGTCCGAGCGCTGATTCGGTCTGCAAGTCCGGAAAGGACGATCAAGGAGACTGCATATGCCAATTGGAATCCGCTGGCAATTGAGCCTGCCTGCACCCCGGACATGGCCCATTCTTGCTGCAGGATCGGCAGAGCTGCTGCATACGTCATGAACACGAGGCCGTTGAAGACCCTCCCGGCACAGATGCCGGCCAACCACAAATCAAACTTGGTTCGTTTCATAGATGTGAATCACAACAGGGAGTTGGTAATTAAGTCAAGTCTTCTCGAATACCCAACAGGAAGGGGCGGGTTTCAAACCCGCCCCTACGCGACCCTGGACGTGACGCAAGCTGCAAGATCCAATGCATTTTGCGCTAGCGTTTGTGAAGAGCCATGTACTCCTCCAGCCGGCCTTTCTCCACGAGGACATTCATGCCCATTTCCTGAAGCGTAGAAGGTGGAGCTAACGGGTCGCGACGATGAATCATCGTGATTGCGTCTCCGGAACACGTGCTGACGCAGAGGCCGCATCCAATGCAACGGTCCTCGTCAACATGGGCGATTTCGTCTGAAAGCGTGATGGCACCCATCGGACATCGCTCATCACTACACACAGCGCATCCGGTGCAGGCATCCGCGGCTACCGAAGCATGCCAGGGACTTCTGGCAAAAGCGTTGGGGTTGTGGAGCCGGGTCAGTACCGTGAGCATTGTGCAGCAGCATGAACAGCAGTTGCAAATCACGGTGAGCCGATCCTGGCTGTTGTTGCACATATGGACCAGCCCGGCTTCTTCAGCTCGGAGCAAGGTTGCCTGTGCGTCATCTCGATGTATCTCTTTGGCAATGCCGCGATCCACGAGAAAGCGTGCCGTGCTATCGAACATGAGGCACGTGTCTCTCGGCTTGTCGCAAGCTCCCACCGACACGCGACACGCGCATTGGGCAACGGCAAAATACTCAGGAGTTTCCAACATCTTTGAGACGACATCGTAATGGAGCACTTCGTTTCGGGTCTGGATTGTCTGCTCCACGGGGATAACCCTCATGACCGGAGTCTTGCCTCCACCCAATTCATGTCCCAAGGCTTCGTCATGGTATTTGTTCCAAAGAGCCGCCAGCTTCTCGTGAACAGGACTGCTAATCCCTCTCATCAAAGGAAATTCAAACAGACCGGGCACGGTGGGCAACAACGCGTAGCCTGTTACTCCCTTCTTATCCCGGCTGAACAGTACGCCCTTCTTCGCCATGGATTCGCAGATATTGGCGATCTCATCGGGGGACATCCCTGTAGCGTCTGCGATCTGTTGAGCAGACATGGGCCCGAAGGTCATTTTCTGCGCCACTGCAGCTTCCTGGGGTGTAAAGAGGAGCCGCAATATCTCGTCAAAAGCGTCCGATTTGGGCGCTCCGATGGCGTTCTTGTGTAATACTTCCCGTAATCCCTCGTACACGTCCATGGTCTGTCATCCTCCGAATCTAGGGAGCCTCCCTGGGGGTCTCCGTTTCCTGCGGCGACGAACTCGCTGTTGAGTTGTTCGCATAGTACAACGGCGCGGAGGTCAATGGCTACCGAATTCGCAAACGCGTAGTAACCATTCAGTTACGCGGGGAAAGAATGTCATTGCGAGCGGAGCGAAGCAATCTCCTTTGGCACAAGAAGAGATTGCTTCGTCCCCCGGATCACGTCCGGGGTCCTCGCAATGACAGGTGAGATAGGCTCCCGCCCCGCACGTAACTGAATCCTTACAGTGCGTACTTCAGCAAGGTTCCTCGTCTGATAAATACGGTAACATGAGCTTCCCGTGCTCTTCACGGGGTAAGGAGGAGCTTGATTTCTGCCGGCGCCAATGAACCGACGAAACCTGGTACTAAGCTTCGAGAGGAAGACCCCGTTCGTAGAATCAGCGTGAGTCTTGTCCCAGCCGAGAGACGGAATGTGCGGATTCAGGGACAACGCAGTTTCGGTTCGACTTGTTTCGAGCGCCCGAACGCCGAGCCCACAACTGTTTAAGTGCACCTATCACAATGGGCATGACCGAAATCGCGACGACGACCATTATTACCCCGTGAAGGTTATTCGCCAGGGGCGTACTGCCCAGGAAGTACCCGATGAGCACCATACTCACCACCCAGGAGGCGCCGCCTATCACATTGAAAGCTACAAAGCGGCGATACGGCATCTCGGCCACGCCTGCCACGAACGGTACGAACGTTCGGAGAAACGGCACAAAACGTGCCAGCAGGATTGCGGCTCCTCCATGCTTCTTATAAAAGTCGCGTGCTTCCTCGAGATACTTACGTTTGACGAGACGACCGTCCGGTCGGGAAAAGACGGCTTCTCCCGCCTTTCGACCGAGAACATAGTTGACCTGATCGCCGATTATCGCGGCAGCGGTCAAACAAACTATGAGCAAGACCGGATCAAAAAGCCCGCCGCCAATGGATTCCGGACACGCCAGAATACCGGCTGTTACCAGGAGCGAGTCGCCTGGCAGGAAGAACCCTACAAGCAGCCCTGTCTCGGAAAAAACAATTGCGGTCAGACCGATGAGGCCAAAAGTCCGGATGATTGTGGTGAGACCTTCGGGGCTATAGAGCCATCGGATGAGTTCGATAATATAATCCATAGGTTATCACGTGCTCCAGCAATTAGATAAGTGAGCGGCACTAGCACGAAAAAAGGACTTGGTAACTGCCAAGTCCGTGCTTTCCTTGGTGGAGCTGAGGGGGATCGAACCCCTGACCTCCTGAATGCCATTCAGGCGCTCTCCCAGCTGAGCTACAGCCCCGACGATTGATTACCTTATACTTCCCGAACGCCGGGTGTCAACCCCTTCGGCCTAGCCGCCCAGGTTTAGCGTAAACCCCAGGACCTGCTTGGGGTCTGAGATCCTGATTAATTTGAGAGGCGGCTCGGAACGAATCTCTCCTTCACGCACTAACATCAGCACATCATCCAATTCCGGCTTGGTGATCTTCTTCTTCTCCTTGAGGTCTTCCAGCCCGGGAATAGGTCGCAGGGAGAAAAAAACGTACACTTTGTCGCCTGCCTTCATGGGATCGTACTGGATGCCTTTGGGCCCGGAAGGTATGAGGACTTCCTCATGCGCACGGATTACGCCGGTGTCTCGCATGAGCGTTTCTTGGGTCCTGGATCTGGCTCTGGGGCTCTTCGGTAGTAGAGCGGGATATATCATAGTAGTCTCTTTGGGCCCCTCGCGAAAAACGTACAGATGTCCGTTCACATTGCTTTCGAGGCGCAGTTTGTATTCATCGCCCTTCTTCAGCTCCGTGCTGAAAGCAACAGGTTCGCCGAACTTCTTATCACCCTTGCGTTTAACCGCGAGCTGGTTGCTCACCCCAATAATAGGATAGGGGACAACGATCTTTTCACCGACTTTCACTTCCATTGAAGGCGAGAGCTGGTTATAGGAAGCCAGACCCGGAGCCAAGTTCGCGTCGCCCATATTCTTTTCCGCCACGCTATCGAGGGTGTCGCCTTCCTTCGCGGTGTAAACGAACGTATCGGGGTCGTTTCCGTCCTTAAGCGGCTTGGGCAATTGATCCCAGGGATATGACTTGAAGTGCTCGCCCCTGAGGCTTAGAGGCGGTTTGGTTTCTTCGATGGGCGGCAGCGGTGGGGGCTCATCCTTCTTCTGGAAGATGGCGCACCCGGTCATGGTCCCCACGGTGGTGATCGCGATTGCCGCTATGAGAAGTCGATTCATGAGTTCCTCCGGGATCGGCCTGAGGCCGGTGAGCATCATCTCGCGCCCGCAGGCGGTGCGGTTGCGGGCTTCTTAGGGGTATCGCCCTTGGGAGTGGGCTTTGGCTGCTGAGTATCCTGGGAACCCTTCCACCTCTTCATTAAATCGGCCACCTGATCCTTAGCGCTTTGAGGCACATATTGCCACAACTTTTTGGTCACTTCCTCTGTGGGCTTGGCGAATTTGGATTTGGTGACGATCGGCCATTCAGGAATCCCCACCAGAATGACCTGAACCACCACCGCTACCACGAGAAAGGCCGCAGCTACCCCCATAGCGCCTCCCAAGAGCCGATCAAGGACACTCAGCCGAGTCGCGTCCACCAACGCGTCCAGTAGCAAACGGATCAAAACGAATACAGCCTGAACAAAAACAAATACAATCACCATGGAGAGGATCATGGAGATATTGGGGTCGAGCGAGGAAACCTTTCCCAGGTAAGGTTCCACGACCCGGTAGTAGCGCACGGCTGCGATTACGCCCACTACCAGACTAGCCAATGCGGTGAAGGATCGCACGAACCCTTTCCACAATCCCAGGATCAATCCGATTAGCAGCATGATCAGAATGAAAGCGTCTACCACGTTGTAATCTTGTATGAGTTCCATGTTGCTGCCTGCCCTACGCGCTCAAGCCCGACCGGAAAAGTCAAGCTGAATCGGGTTGTTGGAGTCCGTTGCGAAGCCTTTCTTCCATTGAGAACAGTCACGAGTTGGGACGAGGCGTTCAACACGCTCGAACCTGCCCGGTGACGCGATTCTAAGCCTGATCCTGCCGCGCCATGCCAAACCAGTGCCCCGGCTTGGCCGTAAGCATGATGCCCGACGCGAGGCGCGGATTGTCATCGAATCGCTTCCGCATGTCCGGGAATGCCACCGCGCCCACGAGCAAAAGGTCATCATCCAATGCCCTCCGAGCCGTCAACAACTCGTCCTCATCGCGAAAGAGGAGCGGTCCGATGCCGGCAAATCCCCAACGTCGGGGGAAATCGGTTTCGATTGTGTCATCCGCGTCGCAATCAAGGATGACGCACCCGCCGCGCGCTTGTACAATCCGGCAAAGCTCCCGGTAATGCTCACGCACCAAAGGATCGATCAGAGCCGCCACGCCATCTCCGGACGGGAAGCCCACAGCGTTTTCGCGGAGGAAGACGATCCTGATCCCCGCGTCGAGCATAGCGGCTGCCACGTCCAAGTGAAACTTGCCCCAAAAAGCAAATACTGCACGCACAAAATCGCTGTGATGTGCAACCAGTTCCCTTGCACGGGTCAGGTCGAAGCTCATCCACAACGCGTCCCAAAGCCCAAAACCCACAGTACCCGCGACTATTATACGATTTCGCGCGGCGAGTCGCATGTGATTGTAAAAGCGGCGCACATCGTCTTCCACATCCGGAGCCCGCGCTCCGACCCCGTGCCGCCACTCCTGTTCCGATCGAAAACGGCCTCCCTGGTACTCAAGCTCAAGGAGCCCTCCCGGGCCCGGAGAAACCTCGAAAACCCTGCCCACCGGATCAATCACAACGCCCCACGCCTGTAACTCAAAGCCGTAGGGATACAACACCATCGAGACGTCATATCCGCGAGCCACATCTGCTTCCATTTTTAAGCTAGCGGAATGATACAGGAAAGCCTTCCATCCCCTGCCGCGATTCACACGCCCGGGAGAACGTCTCATGACCAGACCCGTAAAGAGCCGTCGATACGACCGAGCATCGGGAAAACTTAGGGAAGTGGGCCGCGAAACGACGCCCGCCGGCGAAATAGTCGGAGGGCGAATGGAACTGCCCAAGAGTTTTGTCACCACGTGCACAGGCCGCACCCTTGAGTGAGCTGAAGCGATTACCCAGGCTGCCCTCTTCTAGTATGTTGCGCCACATTTGTCAATAAAAATCAAGATGTTTTCTCAATATCTTAAAGTAAAATATTAAGCTTACGTCCCGCGATTCATCACTTGCCGTCCTGCTCGTTCAGTTACGCGTTTGGGAAGAGTGTCATTGCGAGCGCAGCGAAGCAATCTCCAAACCTTCGGGGAAGGGATTGCTTCGTCCCCCGGATCGAGTCCGGGGTCCTCGCAATGACAGGTTAGATGCACTTGACTGCCGCACTGGTCTGAATTCTTGCTCACCCGCGCCATCCCTGTTGACACCGGCCATTCAGAGGGTGGTATGCTCCTTCGGCAGCCGGCCCTGTTGTTATGGCTGCGCTGAGAGACACAGCGTCCTTTGGTCTATGGAGTGAGCAGATGACACGACATGACGGTCGCAAGCCGGATGAGTTGAGGAAATGGCGCATCCTCCGAGGAGTCCTCGACCACGCGGAAGGTTCCGCGCTCATTGAGGCGGGCAAGACGAAAGTCCTGTGCGCGGCAAGCGTGGACAAGACGGTTCCGATGTTCCTTAAAGATAAAGGCCAGGGGTGGGTTACGGGAGAGTACTCCATGCTTCCCCGTTCCACCCATACTCGTTCTCCGCGCGAGCGCAACAGGGTCGGAGGCCGCACTCTGGAGATTCAGCGTATGATCGGTCGGTCTCTCAGGTCCATTATCGACCTCAAAGCATTGGGCGAGCGCACGATCACCGTAGATTGTGACGTCATTCAAGCCGATGGCGGGACGCGCGTGGCATCCATCACCGCAGGGTGGGTAGCGCTCCACGATGCATGTCAGACCTTGTACGAACGAGGGGAGATTCCTGCCAATCCGCTCCATGATTCAGTGGCGGCTGTCAGCGTGGGCGTGGTGGAGAACGAGATCTGTCTGGATCTGGATTACGTAGAGGACTCCGCGGCTGAAGTCGATATGAACGTGGTCTTCACCGGCAGAGGACGACTCGTGGAGGTCCAGGCCACAGCGGAAGGAGCTCCGTTTTCACTAAGTCGGATGAACGAGCTGATCCGCGTTGCGTATCGAAAAGGCATAGTAGCAATCGGCAAGATCCAGCGGCGAGCAGTCCAGAGCCGCGCCGGAGCATTTCCTGGGGCTCACCTTTGAGGGCCCGCTTGAGCGGGTGATCGGCTTTCCGTACTTTCCTTGATCCGCGAGTTTTCCGCGGCTTCATTCGATGAATTTCCCGATCGTTGGGCCTCGATGAGAGATATCTTTTCCTGGATATCTTCTTTACGCTTCCCATCGCTAAGAAGGCTGAGGGCCTTTCGATAATCCTGAAGCGATTCCTTGGTCTTGCCG
>JBMOME010000167.1:0-11303 GCA_049323095.1 Thermodesulfobacteriota bacterium | reverse complement strand
GTTGTTGCTCCACCAACGTTTGCAACCGTCCCTACGCTCTGGACAGGCATAGGGTTGGAGGCTCTAAAGGCCATGGGGATATCCTTTTCTAGGATCCTTCATGGACAAGAAAGCTACGAATACTACGGCGAGATCTATCCTGGGGACGTGCTTACGGCGAGGTCCAGAATTACTGATATCAAGACCAAATCCGGAAAGTCAGGGGACATGACGATCATTACGCGGGAATGCGAATATACGAACCAGCGAAACGAACTTGTATTGAAGTCGACAACCGTAGCCATAGAAAGGAAATGAGGGAACTGGAAAGATGGCACAAGCGATCTACTCGGAAGAGATCCACGTGGGCGATGTGATGCCTGTGCTGGTGAAAGCCCCGATCGACAAGGTTCAACTGGTGAAGTACGCCGGGGCCTCCGGCGACTTCAATCCGCTGCACTTTGATCCGGAATTCGCGAAGACGGTCGGCATCGGGGGTACGATTGCCCACGGCATGTTGATCATGGGTTTTGTCGGTCAGGCCATGACCAATTGGATTCCAAAGAAATACATAAGGAAGTTTGGCGTCCGGTTTGCCGAAATGACCAAGCCCGGGGACGTGGTAACAGTCACCGGGGTAGTCAAGGAGAAGATCGGAAAACGGATCGTCTGCGACCTGGCAGCGAAAAACCAAGACGGGAAGGTACTTATCGTCGGCTCGTTCGAGGCTGAGTTGCCAACCAGATAAGAGATGTTGTTCGAACCTTACTGTTAGTTCTGTGGAGGATCTACGTGGAAAAAATGCTTGATGGGAAGGTGTGCATCATCACGGGGGCGGGTCGAGGCATAGCGAAGGAGACAGCGCTTTGGTTCGCCCGAGAAGGCGGAAAGGTCATTGTCTGCGATCTGGACAAAGATCCCGCAGAAGAAACCGCGGCAGCAATCAAGGAAATGAACGGAGAAGCCGTGGCGGTGGTCGGGGACATTACCGCCGAGGGTGTGCCGGAATCGATTGTGAAGAAGGCAGTCGACACGTTCGATGGCCTTGACGTTATCGTCAATGCGGCCGGGTTCACCTGGGATGCTCTGGTTCAAAAAATGACGGATGACCAGTGGGATGCCATGTTGAAGATCCACCTGACAGCGCCCTTCAAGATCATCCGCGCGGCAGCGCCCATCATTCGGGAGAAGGCCAAGAATGAAACGCAGGCCGGGAAAATAGTGATGAGAAAGATCATCAATATCTCCTCCGTCTCCGGTACGCAGGGCAACGCGGGCCAACTGAATTATTCCTCGGCCAAGATGGGCGTCATCGGCATGACCAAGACCCTAGCCAGGGAATGGGGCCGGTACAACGTCTGTGTCAATTGCGTGGCGTATGGAGCGATTGAAACCAGGCTGGTGCAGGCGAAGAAGAAGGGAGAAGAAGCGTTCATTGAACGGGATGGACAGAAGATCCCCATCGGGGTCCCGGAAGAAAGCCGCGAAAGATGGAAGACGGTTATCCCTCTTGGACGTCCCGGGACCGCGGATGAAGCCGCCAGAGTCATCCTGTTCTTTGCATCTCCGCTGTCTGATTACGTATCGGGCCAGACCCTGATCTGCGGCGGCGGTTACGGCGGTTTTTGATGATCTGTGACGGAAGGCCGGCCCGGATTTGAATAGGTCCGAGCCGCTGTGGTGGGCGGATAAGTTGAAAACTGGAGGACCAGAAGCATGGTTGGAATCGTAAGACACGGTGGCTACGTCCCTCGCTATCGGCTCGATCGCCGGAAGATATATGGGGCGATGGGATGGATGGATCCTTCGACAGGGGCAAATGCTCGGGGAGAGAAGGCGGTCGCAAATTTCGATGAAGACAGCGTCACGATGGGGGTTGCCGCGGGTCTGGACTGCCTCCAGGGAATGGATCGCTCGAAGATCGACGGTCTCTATTTTGCCTCGACCAGCATGCCATACAAGGAGCGCCTTAACGCAGGCATTCTGACCGCGGCCCTGGGGATGAGAGACGATGTCCGGTCAGCCGATTTCAGTGGAGGACTGAAAGCCGGGACGACGGCCCTGGTGGCTGCACTGGAGAGCGTTCAGTCCGGAGGGGCCCGGAATGTGATGGTCTCCGCAGCCGATTGTCGGCTGGGGCGACCGGCGTCGGCAGAGGAAATGATCTTTGGGGACGCGGCTGCGGCTTTTGTGGTGGGCACTGAGGAAGTGATCGCGGAATACAAGGGCAGTTACTCGATCACTTATGATTTCGGCGACCATTACCGGGGCGAATTCGCGAAGTTTGACCGCAAATGGGAGGATCGCTGGATCCGGGATCTGGGCTACGAGAAGTTTGTTCCCATGGCGGTGAACGGGTTATTGAGCAAATACGGGCTCAAGATGTCCGATTTTGCCACAGTGATCTATGACTGCCACTACGCGGCGGCGCGTGCCAAGCTCAACAAAATTTTGGGGATCGCGTCCGAAAACGTGCAGGGCAACCTCCAGGAGGAGATAGGGCAGAGTGGGGCAGCCCAGAGTCTTGTCATGCTGTCTGCTGCGCTTGAGAGGGCCAAGCCAGGCGATAAGCTTTTGGTGGTCAGCTTCGGCAGCGGCTGTGACGCCCTCTTTTTCGAGGTAACCGAGCAGATCAATATGAAGAACGCCTGCTGCGGGATTTCGGGCTGTCTGGCCAATCGCACTGAACTCGATTCTTATGAGAAATATCTGGTCTGGAGGGATATCCTCCCGGCGGATCTTGGAATGCGGAGTGAGGAAGATCTCTGGACCCGGTGGAGCGCCCTCTGGCGCAGCCGAAGAGAGGTTCTTGGACTATGGGGCAGCCGATGCACCAAGTGTTCTACCCCTCAGTTTCCCGCGCAGCGGGTCTGCACGAACCCCGGCTGCGGCGCGGTCGACCAATACGAGGATTACCTGTTTTCCGACAAAAAGGGTCGCATCATGAGCTACACAGGTGACATGCTTGCGGCCTCCTATAACCCTCCGGCCATTTACGGCGCTGTAGCCTTCGAAGGAGGGGGCAAATACTACTTTGATTTTACCGATTGCAAGCTGGAGGACCTCGGCACGGGGATGCCGGTGGCCTTGAGCTTCCGACGAAAATACTTCGACAAGAGGCGTGGGATATCGGGATACTTTTGGAAGGCCGTGCCGGTCAAGGAGGTCAAGTAAATGGCTGACGGAATCAAAGACAAAGTGGCGATTATCGGTATGGGGTGCACCCGTTTCGGCGAGCGATGGGATTGCAGTGCCGAGGATCTGATGGTGGAAGCTTTCGTGGAATGCCTGGCGGATGCCGGAATCGAGAAGAAGGAAATCCAGGCCGCGTACCTTGGCACCCATTTCGATGAGGTCAATGTGGGGAAGGCCGCGCTTTCTCTGGCCATCACATTGAAGCTGCCGTTTCTGCCGGTCACACGGGTCGACAATTACTGTGCGACGGCTACGGAGGCGTTTCGGGCAGCGGCTTATTCCGTGGCCGCGGGAGCCTATGACATCGTTTTGGCCTTAGGAGTGGAGAAGCTCAAGGATACAGGCTACGGCGGTCTTCCCGGCGGTGCGGGTCGAGGCGTGAAGGCATTCATGGAACAGGCCAATATGACCGCTCCGGGGATGTTCGCGCAGCTGGCGACGGCCTACAGCGCCAAATGGGGCCTGCCCATGGATAAAATCAAGGACGCCATAGCGCACGTGTCCATGAAGAGCCATGCAAACGGATCTTTGAACCCGCGCGCTCACCTGCGCAACGTTGTGACGGAAGAACAGATCAAGAAGGCTCCCATGATCGCGTATCCTCTGGGGCTGTATGATTGCTGCGGCGTCAGCGACGGTTCAGCTGCGGCGATCGTGACGACGCCGGAGATCGCCCGGAGCCTGAAACCCAATCAGAGCATCGTGAAAGTGAAAGCACTCCAGATCGCGTGCAGCTCGGGCGAGGAGGAAATGTATACGGATTGGGACGGGGCCCATTTCGCGACGACCAGGATCGCCGCAAGCAGGGCTTACGCCGAGGCGGGGGTGAAAAATCCCCGAGAGGAGCTAAGCATGACGGAGGTGCACGATTGCTTTTCCATTACCGAGATGGTCACCATGGAAGACCTCCACATCTCTCCGAAAGGAGGGGCTTATGACGACATCATGGGCGGCTTTTACGATCTCAAAGGACAGGTGCCTTGTCAGATTGACGGCGGACTGAAATGCTTTGGGCATCCCATAGGCGCATCCGGGCTGAGGATGATCTACGCGGTTTACGAGCAGCTCCTGGACCGTGTACCCGAAGAGAGAAAGGTAGGAAATCCGCGGCTCGGTTTGACACATAACCTGGGCGGGTACCCGTGGAAGAACGTGGCGGCCATTTCAATCATCGGCAGGGATTAGCTGTATTGCGACTAATAAACAATCTATCAAGTCGAGGGGATGATTATGGGCGTCACACCGTTGGAAGAGCTTAAGACGCGGGCCTGGTATAAGCATTATCCCGAAGAGATCAGACAGCAGATTGACTCGTTCCAATTTCCCGTGCTGCCGGTCTGCAGGATGCTCGAATCATCTGCCAAATATTTCCCTAATTCGATTGCGATCGTCTACGAGCCTGAAAATCTCGTACTCAGTTTCAAAGAGTTGCTTTTCCTTTCCGAGAAGTTTGCATCGGGCCTTCAGAATATCTTCAATGTAAAAAAAGGCGACAGGATTGCCATGTATGCCAGGAACTACCCGGAGTTCCTCATTGCCGTTTCGGGCATTGAATTATGCGGAGCAGTCTATGTGGCCTGCAACCCTATGTTGATCCGAGAGGAACTCGAGTATCAACTTCGAGACGCCGGCGCCAGACTAGCGATCGGTTCTGATGATATGATCCCGGTTCTCAGGCAAGTGACGGACGGGAAGAAGACGCCCCTGGAAAAGGTGATCATTTTTGAGAGAGATAAGGAACTCAAACTAACCCTCTTGCGCAGCAACGGCAGACAACACTATCCCGAGTTTACGGCCTTCTCCGATCTCTTTTCCGATCGGCCTTTTAAGAGACCGGAGATTGATCCGAAAACCGACTTGGCCGCAATTATGTATACGTCGGGCACAACCGGTCACCCAAAAGGCGTGATGATGTCTCATTACAACGTCGTATCGTCAGCCATAATGTACCAATGTGCTTTTACCGGAACCTTTCCGGAGATTGATGAAGACGGCTACGTCAAGTGTGAGAATCACGGAAGAGATCTGACGAAGGAATGGGAATATCCCATGCGCTACGGGGTCGATTCGGTGCTTGCGATTCCTCCGTGGACACATGTGATGGGCTACCTGTGTCATTTGCAGTCCTCTATGCTCGCGGCCATAACACTTTATCCCATGCCGGCATTCAATGTGGAAAACATGCTCGAGTTGGTAAGAAAGTGGAAAATCACGTATGCCGGAGGAGCACCTCAAATGATGGCGATGCTACTTTCCCTGTCCGAGACGGATCAGGGCGCTCTGTATCCTCTCAGGGCATGGGGCGCAGGCGGCGCTCCCGTTTCCACGGCGCTCGCTGAAGAATTTTCAAATCTTATCAGCAGCGGCATAATCACAGAGGGATATGGTGCAACGGAAGCCACGGGCACGTCGGCCAAACACTTCACTAAGCGGTCGGTAAACAAGAAGAGATACGGATCGATAGGACCCCCTCTGCCTTTCATAGACATGAAAGTCGTTGATATAGCAACGGGAGAGCACGAACTGCCGGTCGGCGAGGAAGGCGAGCTGATCCACAACGGACCTGCCGTTACCTTAGGTTATTTGAACAAGCCCGAGGAAACGGAGAAATCCTACAGGGACGGCTGGCTATATACGGGAGATCTTGCGGTAATGGATGAGGACGGGTTCTTCTACATTACCGGGAGGCTTAAGGAGCTGATCATCTATAAGGGCTACAACATTGCTCCGAGAATGCTCGAAGATATCCTGTATCAACATCCGGCGGTGCGCGAATGTGCCGTGGTGGGCAAAAAGGACCAAATAGGCGGGGAGATCCCCGTCGCGTTTATAGCACTTAAAGGCGGTCATCAGGCCAACGCTGAAGAGATAATGGCCTTCGTGAACTCAAAGGTAGCCCCGTACAAGAAATTGAGGGGAGTTCAGTTTGTCGACAAGATTCCCAGCCTTTCAAGCGGAAAGACGGCGCGCAGGGAGTTGGCCAAGATGCTGTTAGGGCAGGAAGACAGCGTATAGCCGAGATTGCCGATCTGGCGACAACAATGACTTAAATAGGTTTGAAGAGATGGAAAGAGGTCTGTTTAGCGAAGAACATACGATCTTTCGAAGGCAATTTCAAAAGTTCCTTGATGCAGAGGTCGCCCCCTATTACGACCAATGGGAGCAGGAAGGGATTGTGCCAAAATCCGCCTGGCTCAAGATGGGTGCAAACGGTTTTCTCTGTTCCTGGGTTGATGAGAAGTATGGTGGTTCAGGCGCCGGCTTGGAGTATTCCGTAATTATGGCGGAAGAAATGAACCGCAGGGATTTTATAGGTCTTATGGCCTCTCTACACAGCAACATCATTGTCCCCTATATCGATAGTTTTGGCAGTGAGGAGCAAAAGCAGAAATGGCTGCCGGGATGCGTAACGGGTGAGATTATCACGGCCATTGCAATGACGGAACCAAATGCCGGGTCCGACCTTGCAGCCATTCGAACCAATGCCATAAAGGACGGGAACGACTACATCATAAACGGACAGAAGACTTTTATCTCCAATGGCTTGAATTCGAATCTAGTTATCGTCGCGGTAAAGACCGATCCGAGCGCCGGTTACAAGGGAATGAGCCTGATATGTGTGGAAGACGGGACTCCGGGTTTCTCCAAGGGAAGAAAACTGAACAAAATGGGCATGCACAGCAATGATACTGCGGAACTGTTCTTCGATGATTGCCGTGTGCCGGCGTCGCACCTGTTGGGCGAAGAAGGAAAAGGCTTCCACTACATGATGCAGAAGCTTCAGAGAGAGAGGCTTTTTGCGGTTATCCACTCACTGGCCATGGCGGAGGCCATGCTCGATCTGACAATAAAATATTGCAAGGAGCGGATGATTTTTGGAAAACCCGTCAGCTCATTTCAACACAACACGTTCAAGATTGCGGAGATGGCAACGGAGATCGAGATAGGAAGGACGTTTGTTGATAGTCTCATAAGGGAGCATATAGCCGGCATAGATATCACGAAGAAAGTGTGCATGGCTAAGGCGTGGATTCCGGAGATGGCAAACCGAGTTGCCTATCATTGCCTGCAACTCCATGGCGGTTACGGTTACATGGAAGAGTATCCTATCTGTAGGTTTGCCAGGGATGTGAGGGTTCATACAATATACGCGGGTTCTACGGAAGTGATGAAAACGGTCGTAGGGAAGATGCTGGGGCTGTAACGATCTCAAGTAGTGAGGTTTCACTAAAGCCAATGCCGCGAAAAGGGCCGGTTTGCTCTGACGAATTCGACACGGCCGATGAGCAATCAATCAAAGCGGGAAGATGATAATGGGCGTTACACCATTGGAAGAGATCAAGAGGCGAGCCTGGTACAAACACTATCCCGAAGAGATCAGGCAGCAGATTGATTCATTCAAATTTCCCGCGCTGCCTGTTTACAGGATGCTCGAATCATCTGCGAAATACTTCCCGAATTCCACTGCGATCGTGTACGAGCCTGAAAATCTCGTAATCAGTTACCGAGAGCTGCTTGTTCTTGCCGAGAAGTTTGCATCGGGCCTTCAAAATGACTTCAATGTGAAAAAAGGCGACAGGATTGCCATATACGCCAGGAACTACCCCGAGTTCGTTATTGCTGTTTCGGCCATTGAATTATCCGGAGCCGTCTATGTGGCCTGCAATCCCATGCTGATAAGGGAAGAACTCGAATATCAACTTCAAGATGCGGGAGTCAGGGTAATAATCGGTTCCGATGATATGAACCCGATTCTCAAGCAAGCGATGGAAGGGAATAAGACGCCTCTGGAAAAAGTCATCATATTTGAGAGAGATAGGGAACTGAAACCTGATCTCCTGCTCAGTAAAGGCCGGGAGCACGATCATGGATTTGTGGCATTTTCCGATGTTTTTTCGGACAAACCGTTCATCAAACCTCAAATCGATCCGAAAGCCGACCTGGCCGCAATCATGTATACGTCGGGCACTACGGGTTATCCGAAAGGCGTGATGATATCCCACTATAACGTCGTATCGTCAGTCATTATGTATCAGTCAGCTTATACCGGAGCTTTCCCGCAGATCGATGAAGACGGTTACATAAAATGTAGGAATCATGGAAGAGATCTGACCAAGGATTGGGAGTATCCGTTGCGTTACGGGATCGATTCGGTGCTTGTGATTCCTCCGTGGACACATATGCTCGCATATCTGGGACAACTCCAATACCCAATGATGGCAGGCTTGACGATTCACCCCATGCCGGCCTTCGACGTCGACAAAATGCTGGAAATGATAAGAAAGTGGAAGATCACATTTGCCGGCGGCGCGCCTCAAATGATGGCGATGCTGCTTTCCCGGTCCGATACCGATCAAGGCGCTCTGTATCCCATCAGGGCATGGACGACAGGCGGGTCTCCCGTTCCCGTTGCTCTTGCTGAAAAATTTTCAAATCTGATCAGCGGCGTTATCACGGAAGGGTATAGTCTAACCGAAGCGACCATCAGCTCGACAAAACATTTCGGTAATCGGTCGGTCAAGAAAAGATACGGGTCGATCGGAACCCCCCTGCCTTTTATAGATATGAAAGTTGTTGATATAGCAACGGGAGAGCACGAAATGCCGGTCGGGGAGGAGGGAGAGCTGATCCACAACGGGCCTGCCGTTACTCTAGGTTATTTGAACAAGCCCGAGGAAACCGGCAAATCCTATAGAGACGGCTGGCTGTATACGGGAGATCTTGCGGTAATGGATGAGGAGGGGTTCTTCTACATTACCGGCAGGCTGAAAGAACTGATTATCTATAAGGGCTACAATATTGCTCCGAGAATGCTCGAAGAGATCCTCTATCAACATCCGGCAGTATTGGAATGTGCGGTGGTGGGCAAAAAGGACGAAATAGGTGGAGAGATCCCCGTCGCGATCATAACGCCAAAAGCAGGCAGTCAAGCAACCGGTGAAGAGATAATGGCCTTCGTGAACTCGAGGGTAGCTCCCTACAAGAAATTGAGGGGAGTTAAGTTTGTCGACAAGATTCCTACCCTGCCAAGCGGAAAGATGGCGCGCAGGGAGCTGGCCAAGATGCTGGAGAGGCAGGAAAATGACGTATAGCAAAGAATATAAGAATCTCTTGGTTGAGAAGTCCGACAAGGTCGCAAAAATAATCCTCAATAGACCGAAGTCAAGAAATGCCGTTAACATGGAGATGCGCGCGGAGCTGAAAGAAGTCCTGGGCTATATAAGTGAGGACCCTGAAATACGTGCTCTTATACTGACCGGCGCGGGCAAGGTATTTTGCGCCGGGGGGGACATTAAGACGATGAAGGTTCCCATGCCGGACCTGGCCGGCAGAAAAAGGCTCAAAGATTTTCATGTCTGGTTGAGGACCCTAATCAATCTTGAGATCCCCGTAATTGCGGCAGTTAACGGGGTTGCAGCCGGCGTCGGGTGCAGCCTGGCCATGGCCTGCGACCTCATTATCGCATCGGAGGAATCAAGGTTCGCTGTCTCTTTCGCAAAAATTGGATTGATCCCGGACGGGGGAAGCATCTTCTTCCTTCCACGACTGGTCGGGTTACCCCGGGCGAAGGAGCTGATGTTTACCGGCAGGGAGATCAAAGCTTCAGAAGCATTGGAGTGGGGTTTGCTGAACGAGGTTGTACCTGCCGGGCAACTGCTTTCAAGGGCGGGAGAACTAGCCGAAGAGCTTGCTCGTGGAGCGGGCAAGGCGATAGCATTGACCAAGCGCCTCCTCAATTTGAGCATGAGTTCGGACCTCGAAACAATCCTTGAATTCGAAGCTCTCGGGCAGGACATATGCTTTGGCACCAAGGATTTCGAAGAGGGTTCCAAGGCGTTCCTGGAAAAAAGAAAACCAACATTCAAGTAGAATGAGGCTTCAACAACAAAGGAGAAAACTATGTTGGCGACGAGGGTGACAAAACTCCTGGGGATTCCACTTCCCATCATAGGCGGCGCAATGCAATGGATCAGCCGCGCCCCGTTTGTAGCCGCTATAAGCAATGCAGGGGGACTAGGCATCATCACCTCGGCAACCTTTTCATCGAAGCAGGAGCTGAAGGAAGAGATCCGCAAGACACGGGACCTGACTGACAAGCCCTTTGCCGTCAATATCAACTTGTTTCCTTCTATGCGGCCGTTCTCGGTGGATGAGATGATGGACGTAATCGAAGAGGAAGGGGTCGGGATAGTCGAAACCTCCGGTCATAATCCTGCGAAGTGTATTGAGCGGCTCAAGCACAACGGGCGAATATACATGCACAAGTGCGCTCGGGAGCACGACGCGGTGAAGGCTGAAGCCCTGGGAGCGGACTTGGTTACGATTGTCGGCACGGAGTGCGGCGGGCACCCCAGTGCGGAAGGCGTAACCACCATGGTGCTCTTGCCCCGAACAGTCCAATCCGTGACTATCCCGGTGGTCGGAGGCGGCGGTTTTTGTGACGGACGGGGGCTTATGGCTGCGCTTTCCCTTGGCGCGGAAGGCATCGTTATGGGAACTGCGCTCATGGCAACGGAAGAATGCCCGATACATCCGAATTTCAAGCGGGCCTTGCTGGACGCGGAAGTGACATCCACATGCCTGCTCCTTATGTCCGTAAAGGCCCCGGTCCGCGTGTTTGTGAACAAGGTGGCCAACGAGGTCCTTGAAATGGAGCTGCGATGCGAGCCCCTGGAGAACATACTGCCCAAGATGAAGGGTGAAATCGGGCGGCAGGCCTACGAGACCGGAGAGCTTGATGCAGGGATATGGGCTTGCGGACAGATAGCGGGACTGGTCAAGAAGATTATGCCGGTGCGTGACTTTTTCCAGGGCGTCATGGAAGAAGCTGAGTCCATCCGAAAGAAATGGGGAGTCCAAAACGTATCGACGGCAGGCGTCTGAATCCTGTGAGACTCGCGTATATGAAAGGCTTTTTCAATGCTGAGTCTGAAACTGGCTGACTTCATCCATTCAATAAGTTTTGCGGACCTGGGGCAGCAAACCGTCCGCATGGCTCGTTTGGCGCTCCTCGACTGGTTGGGCTCTGTGGCGAGAGGAGGGCAGGAGGAGCCGGCTAAAATAGCACTTTCGCTAATAGTTGACCAAGGGGGCAATCCTCAGGCTACCATTCTACCCTCCGGAGAAAA
>JBMOME010000166.1:0-11353 GCA_049323095.1 Thermodesulfobacteriota bacterium | reverse complement strand
TATCTTTCTCAAAATGGGCCTTAATCGCAAGAAAGCGGTGGAACAGTACCTTGATATCGTCCGAGCTGCCATAGAGAAAGGGATCGTGCCCCGGTGTCACTTCGAGGACATTACCAGGGCCGATATCTATGGCTTTTGCGTGCCCTTTGCCCAGACGCTCATGCGAATCAGGGAAGAGGCCGGAATGGACGTGAAGATCCGCCTCTGCGACACCATGGGGTTTGGTGTCACTTACGCGGGAGCGGCGCTTCCCAGGAGCGTGCCAAAGCTCATCCGAGCGTTTATTGACGATGCCAACGTGCCCGAGGACCTCCTGGAATGGCACGGTCACAACGACTTCCACAAAGGTGTGGATAACGCGGTCCATGCATGGCTCTACGGCTGCTCGGCAGTAAATGGGACACTGCTGGGCATCGGCGAGCGCACCGGCAATACCCCCATTGAAGCGCTGATGATCGAATACATGAGCATCCGGGGACACGCGGACGGCATGAACACGCTAACACTCAAAGAAGTTGGCGAATACTTCGAGCTGGAGCTGGGACATCGCATCCCCGACAATTACCCGCTCCTGGGCAAGAACTTCAACGCTACCAGCGCGGGAATACATCTGGACGGGAACATCAAAAATGAAGAGATATACAACATCTTCGATACCGCCCGGATACTGGGGAGACCTCCCACGGTAAATATCACCGACAAGTCCGGAATGGCCGGAGTGGCCCATTGGATAAATACTCACATGGAAGTCCCCAGGGAAGAAAAGATCGGGAAACACCACCCATCCGTCGCAAAGATCTATGAGGCGATCGTGGCACAGTACGAGGACGGGCGAGTCACGGTCATGTCCGACAAGGAAATGCTGGCTCTGGTGAAACGCTATATGCCTGAGCTCTTCATTTCTGACTGGGATCGCGCCAAGCTCATTGCCAAGGAAATGGCCTATAAAATAATCGAAGAATTCACCGCGAGCACGCCGATGAGGTCAGGCAAACGGCCTGTGGTTGACAAGGCTATGGGTGAGTTTATCAACCATTACCCGTTCATCCAATATTGCTACGTGGTGGACATGGAAGGAAAACGAGTCGCCGATCGGGTCACGGATATCGCGGACAAAGCCAAGTACACCCGGATATTGCCGGAAGAAGATTTTTCGGACCGGGAATGGTTCATCGGCCCGGTAAAGGACGGGCAAGTTCATGTTGTGGGGCCGTTCATGTCCCGAATCACCAACGTCCTGTGCATAACCGTGTCCGCTCCTATCAGAGACAAGAGTGAGCGCATGCGGGGCATATTCGGCGCTGACATACGACTGGAGGAGCTCATGCGCGTGGAGAACGAGCTCATGGAAGAACACGGCGTCGATTTCACGGAGAAAGATATCCGCAACTTGATGAAGAGATACGAATACCGCTGACGCCGCCGGGTCGTTAATGCCACGGCCTCAAGTCACTGGATAGAGCTTTGGAAACCATCGTTCCACAGCGTCGATTGGGAAAGCCAGAATAAGCGGGCTGTGAGTGGTATCGGATTTAAGATATCCTTTTTTCAGGAGATCAGAGACGACGTTCCGCGCCATACGCTCGGCGTAGCCGGTTATATCCCTGACGCGGCTACGGGAGACTTCCCCGACCAGCAAGGCTTCGCGTAATATTGGAAATGTCTTTTTGGGCAAATTCCCTGCCTCCACTTCATCCTCGATATGAAGTCTCATCCGCCGCAGAAGGTGTCTTGGCTCTAGCAATGAAGCCATGAAGTCAATCTGGTCGATGCAGATGGTAAGAAAGAATTCACAAAAACGTGTCAAGGCCTGAGTGGATAGAGTCCCCCGTCCGTCGAGGTCTCCGCGTCGTGGCTCGTCGGCAGCCATAAGCAGTTCTTTATAGTCTTTGACATTCCGAGCTAGCCCTCTTGCCACCGACCAGAGGCTACTCCCTACACCGTATCGCTGAAGTGAGGCGTGGGACATCAGACGCGCGACCCGCCCGTTGCCATCATAAAAGGGATGTATCCAGAGTAATCGGTGGTGTGCCGCACCGAGAGCAATGATCTGGCGCAATTTAGACAACTTTTTTGTATCATAAGCAGAGGCAAACCGATCCAGAAAACGAGGCAGTCCTTCGGCGTCTGGTGGAATGTGCCTTCCAACTTGCACCCATCCTGTTCGCAGACCCCCAGGAATCACACGCTGCCGTTCGCCGGTGTCTGGATTTTGAACCCAAAGCAATTCTTCCGGTAGCCGTTTGCAAAACTCACGATGCAGCCAGACAAGGTAATCGACGCTTGTTGTCTCAACCTCTAAATCTTCATGATGATCGATGAGGCGTTGAACCTCTATATGGGCAACAGCTTCAAGTTGGAGCGCCCTTTTCTGGGCATCACTTGAATATTCGGCGTGAGACAAGGCTCGGTCGATATCGCGGGGGTGCGTGTCGTGCCCCTCTATGAGGTTGGAATAATAACAGTTCATTGACCGGACAAGATCGCCCGCACCCAATCGCACGGCCGGCGGCAATTGGCTCGCTAACCCCATAGCCTTTGCTGCCATATCGAAGGCGAGGTCTTCGAGCTTTTTCTCCCCTTCTGGTGGAAGCATCGGTTCTATCAGTGTTATGCTTTCTGGGGTTTCCATGCCAGGCTCTCGGTTGTCATGTTGCCGGTTTTTTGATGTCTTTTAGTTATTATAAATCAATTGGTTGTTAATACAAGAAGTCAAATTGTTGCCGGTTCTGTTGCCGGTTTGGGGGAACGAGCCTCGACCTCCATGCCTGAACTCTTCAGCTAATAATCTTCTATGCCCAGCTCCAGGGTGCTTGTGGCATTGCACAACGCGGCCTCAAATATTGGACAGGACCGCGGACTCGTCCTCCGCTGGGAGCTCTTCCATGGGGGAGTAGGGCAGGAATGACGAATAGGTGGCGTTGAAATGTGACTTAACCATGCCGATGGGCCCATTCCTCTGTTTGCCGATGATGATTTCGGCTTCGCCGCGCTTGGGATTGTCTTCGCTCTTGTTGTACACCTCATCGCGATAGATGAAGATGATCACATCTGCGTCCTGTTCAATCGCGCCTGATTCTCTCAGGTCCGCCAATTGAGGCCGCTTGTTGGGCCTTTCTTCCACTTTCCTGTTCAACTGTGACAGAGCGACAACGGGCGCGTTCAATTCCTTGGCCAGGGCTTTGAGCGACCGAGAGATTTCCGAGATCTCCTTTTCTCTGGAATCGCTCCTGGTGGCCCCTCGCATGAGCTGGAGATAGTCCACCACCACCAGTCCCAAGCCTTTTTCTTTCTTGAGTCTTCGCGCCTTCGCGCGCAATTCCAGCGTATTGATGGCGGGAGTGTCATCCACAAACAACGGCGCCTCGGAAATTAGGCCGGCCGCGCCGGTCAGCCGCGGCCACTCGTCTCGGCTAAGGTGCCCGGTGCGCAGGTTCTTCAGGTTCACCCGAGCTTTGGAACAGAGTATACGGAGCGCGATCTGTTCCTTGCTCATTTCCAAAGAGAAGATCGCGGTGGGCGTACCCCCCTCAATGGCTGCGTACGTAGCGATGTTCAATGCCAGTGAGGTCTTGCCCATGGACGGCCGGCCCGCCACCACAATCAGGTCCGAAGACTGGAAGCCCGCTGTAAGCTGGTCAAGATCCTTGAAGCCGGACGGCACGCCCGTCACATGCTCTTTCTTCTCATACAAAGTTTCGACAGTCTTGATGCCGGACGTCATCAGATCTTTGATATGCACAAAGCCTGATTGCACCCGCGATTCGCCCACCTGAAAGATGAGCTGTTCCGCCTCGTCCAGAAACTCGTCGATGCCGGATTCAACTTCGTAGCATTTGGTCACAATTTCGGTGGATGCGGAGATCAACCGCCGCAGCAGGGCTTTTTCTTTCACCACAGTAGCGTAGTGAACGATGTTGGCCGCGCTGGCAACCGCGTCAATAAGTTCGGTGAGGTACGCGGGGCCGCCCACCCGATCCAGGCAGCCTGTTTTCTGAAGTTGAGAGGTCAGGGTTACCCAATCCACAGGTTCCCCGCGGTTGAAGAGGTCAGTGACTGCCGCGAAGATCAGTCGATGGGCTTCCCGGTAGAAATCTTCTTCAAGGAGGATCGAGAGCACCTTGGGCAACGCGTCATTATCGATGAGCAGGCCACCGATGATGGCGCGTTCACCCTCGGCAAAATGTGGCGGGATTCTCAGTTGAGTCTTGGTCTCAGCCGGCATCCTCCGCCTCTTGCTCGGACTTCACCACAACGTTGAGTGTTGCTGCGACCTGGGGATGGAGACGGACCACGGCTTTGAATTCTCCGAGCCGCTTGATCGGCTCCTCCAGGGCGATGCGTCTCCGCTCGATTTCGTATCCCTTGTCCGCGAGTGCCGCGGCAATATCCGAGTTTGTGACGGAGCCAAAAAGTCTGGCTTCCTCGCCTCTGGCCTTGCGCTCGAAGATCAATGTCACGGCCGAGAGCTGCTCCGCCTGTTTCTCCGCCGCGGCTTTCTCATGGGCGAGTTTCTTCTGTTTCGCCTCAATCAGTGTGCGGTAGTAATTGAGGTTCTTCTCGTTGGCAACACAGGCAAGCTTCCGGGGAAGCAGGAAATTGCGGGCGTATCCCGCCTTTACCCTCACTGTCTGTCCAACGGTTCCCAGTTCTTCTACATTTTCAAGCAGGATAATTTCCATGTTTAGATTCTCCCTGCCGACCTACTTCCGGGTAACCGTGAAAGGCAGGAGGGCGATATTTCTCGCGCGCTTTATCTCGGTTGTCAACTGCCTCTGATGCTTGGCGCAGGTGCCGGAAATCCTTCGTGGAACGATCTTTCCACGCTCTGTGATGAACTGCCGGAGCACCTCGGGCTCCTTGTAATCCATACGCAGTTGTGGATCCGCGCAGAAGCGGCAGACTTTGGTTCGAGGAAAACGACGTCGCTGCGGAGGCCTACTCATGCTGATTCTCCTTCTTTCTCCGTGCCGGCGGTTTCTTCTTCGGCCTTCGGTTCGGCTGGAGCTTCAGGGGCTTCTTTCACCGGCTCTTCCGCCGGAGCTGCTGCTTCCGCCTCGCGCTGGGCCTTGAAGGCCTCCAGATTGATGTTGTCGTCCAGCTTGACGCTGATGTACTTCAGGACCTGTTCGGTGATCTTGAAGTTGCGCTCCACCTCGGTGATGACTTCGGGCACGCCGACGAAGTCGAAGAGCACGTACCGGCCCACATCACGCTTTTTGACCAGGTAGGCCATCTTCTTGCGGCCCCAGTCGTCGAGCTTGATCAGCTCGCCCCCCGTCTTGGTGATGATACCGGTGTAGCGTTCGGTGAAGGCTCTGACTTCGTCGTCGGAAAGCTCAGGGTCCAGGATAACCACGGATTCGTAGCGTCTCATATGCGCTCCTTTCGGGTGTCAAGCCCCTGAAAAGGGGCAAGGAGTTATGGAAAAAATTAAACATACACGAAAGAGCCATTGGCTGCAACACCCGAGTGAACGTTTAGCGTGAGCAGTCAGTTACGCGCGGGAAGCAATTCGTAGGGGCAGGCCTTGTGCCTGCCCAATTTGGGATGATTTGACCCAGGGCAGGCACAAGGCCTGCCCCTACAGAGGAATCCGGGCAGTCTGCGGCCTCACGTAGCTGAATGGATACTGCTTAGTAACTGTTCAGTTAGGTGGAGGAATCGCCGGTCTCATGCTGTTGCGTGGTAGGGGCGTCCCGCGCCTCGCGGGACATGCACCCTCGTGGGAAGCCCCAAAACCGGGCGGGCGCCGTCCGCCCCTACACGAATAGCGATTAATTTCTCCAGCTTCCATCGGGGTCACAAGGACAGCTTTCGCCCCGTGAAACTTTACGATTACTGTTTACCCCGGGGCGAGAGAAATTTCTTGACAGGGATCGGGGTTTAGGTAGAATTATGAATGAATATTCATTCCGAAAACGTGCTCACGCACATCCAGGAGATATGGACCGAAAAGAAGCCATACTCGACGCTGCCCTCGAACTGTTCTCAGAACGCGGCTTTCACGGCGCCACCGTCGCGATGATCGCGGAGAGGGCCGACGTGGGGGCAGGCACCATCTATCGATACTTCACGGACAAGGACGACCTTGTGAATGCTCTGTTCCAGCACTGGAAGAAGACGATGGCAGGAGCGTTGCTCACTGACCTGCCCACCGATCTTTCCCCGAGGAAGCTGCTCCGCGAGCTGTGGCATCGGTTCGCGAGGTTTTCACGGGACCACCCGCTGGCGCTCAGCTTTCTGGAGTTTCACTGTCACGCGTCTTATCTGACCGACGCGAGCCGGGAGCTTGCCGATGGTTTCCGGGATCGTTTTCTGGAGATGTTCGAACGCCTGCGTAGAGAGCAAATCACCAAAGACGTTCCACCCGAACTGGTTTTTGCTCTGATTACCGGCGCATTTGTCGGGGTTGAAAAGGCGTTCCAGGCCGGCGAGTTGGAGCGTACTCCTGAGATGGAAGCTCTTGCAGAAGAGATGTGTTGGGAGGCAATCCGGCGATGAAGAGGTGAAGAGGGTTAGAGGAAAATTTTTTTGGCTTATTAGGGAATGAATGTTCATTCCTATCGGCTGAACGTATGATCTAAGGAGGAACCATATGATTTCTCTGAACGTGAACGGTCAAACCCACAGCATCGATGTTGACCCCGAGACACCGTTGCTCTGGGTGCTCAGAGACACCCTCGGACTCACCGGCACCAAGTACTGCTGCGGAATAGGCGAGTGTGGCGCGTGCACGGTCCATGTCCAGGGGAAGCCCGTTCTGTCCTGCCAGGTAGAAGTCCAAGAGGTGGCCGGAAAGCAGATAACGACCATTGAAGGACTGGCCGGCCCGCTGGCGGATGCCATCAGGCGAGCCTGGATCGAAGAAGACGCTCCCCAGTGCGGCTATTGCCATCCGGGGCAGATCATGACCGCTGCGGCTCTTTTGGCGTCCAATCCCCATCCCACCGACGGGGACATCGACGCAGCTATGTCCGCCGTGCTGTGTCGTTGCGGCACGTACCCGGCGATCCAGCGGGCCGTCCGCCGCGCGGCGAGGAGATAATTCTATGCCAGAGCAAACCGTGGACCTTCAAAGACGCTT
This sequence comes from Thermodesulfobacteriota bacterium, assembly GCA_049323095.1. Classification (GTDB taxonomy): domain Bacteria; phylum Desulfobacterota; class Desulfomonilia; order Desulfomonilales; family Desulfomonilaceae; genus VGSG01. Next base: position 4,266 of record JBMOME010000166.1, on the reverse strand, counting down.
TTTCCTCAAGGTAAGCGCACTCGCTGGAGTCGGCCTTCTTGTTGGGTGCGCCTGGGACGCGGGCATGCCCTCATTGATCAAATCCGGGAATGGACGACGGCAAGAGCTGTTACCCAACGCTTGGATCCGCATCGGTGAGGATGACCACGTGACCGTCATGGTGAAGCATTCCGAAATGGGTCAGGGAATAACGACCGCGCTGGCAATGATCGTGGCCGAGGAACTTGAAGTCGATTGGCAGAAGGTGCGAGCCGAAATCGCTCCTGCTAAGCCTGTTTATAAGAACCCCGCGATGGGTATCCAGGCCACCGGCGGAAGCACCGGTGTACACACCAGTTGGGATGTCCTCAGGCAAGCAGCCGCGGCCACGCGGGAGTTGCTGGTCGCGGCGGCAGCGTCAACATGGAGCGTCCCTGCAAAGGAATGTGGTGCTGTCAACGGAACGGTAGTTCATCAGCCGACTGGCCGCTCGCTGCGTTACGGACAGCTGTTGGAGAAGGCCACGACTCTGCCGCTGCCACAGAACCCCGTGCTGAAGAGCCACGAACAGTTCAAAGTCATCGGTAAGCCATTTCCGCGACTCGACACTCGGGCCAAGATCTACGGGTTTGCCGAGTACGGAACCGACGTAAAGGTCCCAGGAATGCTCACAGCCACGGTCATTCACTCGCCCGTCCTCGGCGGCCGAGTGAAATCAATCGACGCGTCCGAAGCGCTGAAGATGCCCGGGGTTCGGCACGTTCTGCCGATCACTGCCGGTGTGGCGGTTGTGGCGGACGATTTTTGGCGCGCTTCAAAGGCAGCAGAGGCGGTGAAAGTTTCATGGGACGCGCCCGAGGAGAATCTGCGCCTCTCCACAGAGCGCATCAGGGCGCGCTGGGCCGAGATGGCAAAGACGGAGGGGAAGAGAGTTCAAGACCAAGGTAGCGTGGACAGCGCGTTCGCGTCCGCAGCCAAGGTCGTGGAAGCGGTGTACGAGTTGCCATTTCAGGCACACGCCTGCCCTGAACCGATGAATTGTACCGTGCACATTCATGACGGCGTTTGCGACATCTGGGTCCCGACGCAGAACCAGGGCAGCACTCAGGGAATTGCAGCGGCAGTAGCAGGCCTGAGTGTGGACGCGGTGCGGGTCCACACCACGTTCCTCGGCGGGGGCTTCGGTCGCCGGTTCTCGGTGGATTTTGTCGTGGAGGCCGTTGAGCTCGCCAAGCAGCTGAAAGCGCCCGTCAAGGTGATTTGGACTCGCGAAGAAGACATCCGGAACGATCACTTCCGCCCTGCGTCGTATCAGGCCGTTCGAGCCGCGCTAGCCTCTGACGGCACCATAAAGGCATTTTGGCACAGGCTTATAGGACCGAACGAGGTTGATTCAATTGTCGAAACTCTCGTGCCCGCGATTATTCCGGATTGGGTGCCACGTCCCATAAAGAACGGCGCGTCGAAAGCTGTGATACCGGTGGGGAAATATGCGATGTCCGCCAAGTACGCGACGACCAACGCAGGCACAGTGGGGTATGCCATCGACAATGTCCGTGTGGAGTACATCAACGACAACCCGGGCGTGCCTGTCGGACCCTGGCGGGCTGTGTACAATACCAGGCACGCCTTCGTCGTGGAATCGTTCATGGACGAGATCGCGGCCGTGTCCGGCAAAGACCCTTTTCAGATGCGGTACGATTTGCTCAAGAATGCGCCGAAACTGCGCGCCGTGCTCGAGGTGGCCGCCACAAAAGCCGGTTGGGGCAAACCGCTTCCGTCGGGTGTCCATCGAGGAATCGCGCTTGATAAGTTTGATGAAACACCAGTGGCAATGGTGGCTGAGGTTTCGGTCAATACCAAGGGTGTGGTGAAAGTGCATCGAATCGTGGCCGCGGTAGATTGCGGCACCGTGATAAACCCGAAGATCGTGGAAGCACAGATCAGCGGCGGAATAGCGTTCGGCCTGACGGCAACGATCAAGAGCGCGATCACGATCAAGGATGGAAAAGCCGAGCAGAGCAATTTCCATGAGTTCCCTTTGCTGCGCATGAACGAAATGCCCGAGGTGGAAGTGTACACCGTGCCCAGCACCGCAGCCCCCACCGGAATCGGCGAAATCGGAGTGCCTCCGGTGGCTCCGGCTGTGGCCAACGCTGTTGCGGCCGCGACCGGCAAGCGCGTGCGCCATTTGCCGATTCGGCCGAGAGACCTGGTATAGGCGCTGACTGGTGCCTCCGAGGGGGCCGTGACACTTCGCGAAGATGACAAAATGGAGAGCCCTGACATGATGAGTATGGCGGTTACGACGGTAATTGACGAGAGCCTCTGCACGGGATGCGGGCTCTGCGTAAAGGTTTGCCCGCTCCGCACTATCGCGGTGCAAGACGGAAAGGCAGTGATCGTAGGAGAAGCGTCGCTGAACTGCGGTCATTGCGCGGCGGTCTGTCCCGTGGCCGCGATTCAAGTCAAGTCGATTGACGAGGCCCTGACCGGCTTCTCTACCTTTGAACTTGATCCCCGGTGGCTCAAACCGGGCGAGTTCGACACCGGTCATCTGGTTCGGCTTATGTCGTCGAGGCGTTCTTGCAGGAATTTCACGGAAAAGCCCGTGGATCGGCCGTTGCTTGAAGATCTGGTGAAGATCGCAATAACAGCGCCGTCCGGAACCAACAGCCAGAAATGGACATTTACGATCCTGCCGACTCCGGACGCAGTGCGCTCTTTGGCCGTTGCAGTCGCGAGGTTCTACGAAAAGCTCAACAAACTGGCCGAAAAACGGTTTCTGCGCACGTTTCTCAAACTGATCGGCAAACCGGAACTCGACGACTATTACCGCTTGTACTATCAGTCCGCGGTGGAGCGTCTCGCTGAATGGAAGGAAACCGGCCGCGACGGAGTCTTTCACGGAGCGGGAGCGGCGATCGTTGTAGGATCGGAGCCGGGAGCCTCGCTTCCCAAGGAGGATGCCATGCTGGCGACCCAGAATATTCTCCTGGCCGCTCACAGCATGGGTCTTGGTTCTTGCCTCATAGGCATGGCAGTGGAGTCCGTAAATCGTGACCGCGGCATAAAGGCCCTTTTGGGAATACCGGACCGCGAGACCGTCTATGCCATCATCGCTTTGGGCTATCCGGACGAGAAATACCGGGGCCAGGCAGGTAGGAGAAAGACGGTGATGCGGTACGCCGCCGGCGGCTCTCAGGACAATAGTCGTTCTCGATAATAATCGCGAAATGAAATCTCATTCTTATCCTTCCCCCGAGGGGGGGCTACTCAATGTGCCCCCCTCCCGGGGGGCAACAAGGGTGAGATCTCATTTCGCGATTATTATTGAGGACCCCTATAAAAGTACCACGGAGCCTTCATAGAGACAACTTGCCAAAGTGAGAGACTATTATCCCAGCATAAAAAGCTATTATTACCTACAAGCTATAGGCTTTATCTTAAGTTATGCTTGAAACCGCTTCTTATCGCTTCGAGAGTTCTCGGCAGTTGTGGCATCTCCACACACGCTCGCGTATGAAGAAAAAGAGCGTGCCCACGCCGATAAAGATCAGTCCTATGTAGTACATGGCAGGCAGGGCGAATTTGAGGAACCAGGGAGTCTGGTAGAAATTAATGGCCAGGCCGTACGCGGTCATGAGCGCAAACCCGATCACGACAAGCACAATTGCTGCAAGGGGTGAGAGGACCATGCGTGAGGATCTGGTCATAACACCGCCGCACAACGTGCACAGCTTGACCTTGCCTCTCCGCACTCGGTCCTGAAACCTTCCCATTTCCCTGGCTGCCGCAGGTCTCGGCACGTCTCGATCTTCTCGTCTCTCCAGGTTAACAGGAGCCCCGGATTCGCTGCCGGGATTCGTTCGCCTTTCAGGCGCGGGGTAGGGATAAGATTCTTGACCGTTCATAATTACGTGGTTCCGCGTGTTGAGATCCGTTTCGGTCCTCTGGGAGTCTCTCTCAGGGGACCTAAGCCGTTCCTGGGAACCCAGGCGGCTCGTTGCCGGTTGCATTTCAGAGCCGTTCAAGCGCCTTACCTCCTGGTTGCACGACTCCTCGCTGCCCAGGAGCCTTAACGCAAAACGCCCGGCAATGCTAGCATAAAAGCGGTCAACTCGAAAAGAGTTCGATTGAAGGCAGGACCGCGGCGAGAGGGCTTATACCGATGGGCGTTCAAGAAAGTAAGACGGGGAGAACCTTTTTGTAAAAAGGTTCCTCCCCGAACCCCTTTCCAAAAACTTCTATGTGCCTCTGGCATTTCGCCTTCCTGGACAGGAAGAC
>JBMOME010000165.1:0-11370 GCA_049323095.1 Thermodesulfobacteriota bacterium | reverse complement strand
TACCTGGAGAGGACTTGCACCTCTCTGATTAAGTACGCCCGCAGGCGCACTGGCCGGGACGTTATACGTCCCGGTGCCGGAGGCACAGGAGGTTTATTCTCTTGCTCGCTTGTGGAGCAACGGGGCCAAAATCAGACTTACGTCCGTATGACCCTCCTGTCGCTTCGCGACCCCGACGTATAACGTCGGGGCCACCCAGTTGGGGCTTGGTTCACTGATCGTGGCAGGATCTCGCTTGGGGTCGCGGTTTTGAAGCAGCCTCTTCACTTCTCCCGATGTATCGTCAGCGGGTAAGGAAATCGACTATCAGTTTGTTAACCGCTTCGGGTTTTTCAAACACCACGCCGTGGCCGGCATCCTGAACTACTCTCAAAGTCGCGGCCGGCATCGCTGCCTGAACTCGCTTCGCGTTTTCTATGGGGATGGTCTTGTCCGCGCTGCCCCAGACCAGCAGACACGGAGTTCGTCGCTGTCCGACCTTCTCATACTCCGTGGACAGATCCTGGAGCGGGTAGTTCCGCAGCATGGACGATAGCGCGGGCAGATACCCGGCATAGCTGAGTTGTTCGAGAAAATTGTCTTCCAGCTCCTTGCTCATCGCAGGGTCTTTGGCGGCTTGACGCGATTCGGATAAGAGCACTCGTCTTCCGAAGACCGCCATAATCCAATCGCCGATCAGCGGCGCACGGACAAGTCTTGCCGTAAACGGCAGATGCACCGGAGTGCCTGCCGGAGCCACGAGCACGAGCTTTCGTACCCGTTCCGGGTGTCGGGCCGCAAAAACCACGGAAATGGCTCCACCCTGTGAAAGCCCAACCAGATCCACCGGTCCCTTTACCTTGAGTCCATCGAGTAGCTCCAGCAGCTGGCGATCGTAAAGGTCTACCCCGTAAGTCGTGTGCGGACGATCCGAATACCCTCGGCCGAAGTTGTCATACCGAATTACTTGCAGACCCGCGGCTGCGAGGGCATCAATGTTCCTGTCCCACACATATTTTGCGATGGTAGCCCCATGCACCAGCACCACGACTCGGCCGTCTGCCGGGCCTCGTGATTCGCAGCAGGCATGACCGTCCGTCAGCTTCACGAATGACCCCGGAAGATTCGCACGGGTTTCCGGAGTGAGCTCTTTCAGGTCTCGCTGAGCCAGCCAGTATGGCACGAGCAAAAGGATTGCGATTCCCACCACTACGATTGCCAGCCAGAGCAGTTTGGACACGGGCTTCTCCTCTTATCACTTCCGGTCTGTGCACCACCCATGTATGACGGTCGGTGGAGCTACTTTTTCGGTTTGCTGCGGTCTCACTGTGTCATTGCGAGGAGTGAATGGTGGGACAGGCTTCCAGCCTGTCCATTAAGAGACTGTCTCAAAAATCATGTTCTGCAATCCCTTCGGTAGGGGCGGTTCGTGAACCGCCCGAAATCAGGGCGCTTCTCGAAGCGCCCCTACCAAGAATTCGGTGCATTCCAAGGTTTTGAGACAGTCTCTTAATGACCGGCAATCCCGCGTTCCGCGCGGGACGGTCCCACCAGCAATCTCTCCTTCCGCCCCATTGGAGATTGCTTCGTCCCGCGTTCCGCGGGACTCGCAATGACATTTCGCAGGCTTCGTCGCAACTCTATCACTCAAAGCGACGCAGTCGGCTCCAGCCGCAGTATCGATTCTGTGGCACGGGTCACCGCATCAACCGACCACGGTATGGGCACACCTTCTCCCCGTTGCCAGTACGTCAGCAGGTCTGCATAGTGCGAAGACAACGGGTTCCCTGACTGACCGCCAGGCAGAGAAAACGAATTCTCGTCCCAGTTTCCCACGTCAAGCACCATTCGCAGCGAAGCTATCACGATGGGGTTGTCTGTCGGTTGGGAAATCGGGGCTGATGCGTTGTTCACGGTGTTGGCATCTCCACCCCAGGGAAATGGCCCCAGGTTGAAGATCTTGTCAAGCGGCCGTTGATCTCCGAATGCGTGCTTGAGCGTCAGTCGCCTCACTTGTCCCCAGGCCCAACCTGAGCTTGCGCTGCCGAAGCGTTCACTGAGCCGCTTCGTGGCGGTGGCTAGGGCGTCCTCCATCTCTTCAGGCCAAGAGCGTTTGAACCATCCGTCCGGCTGTTCCCTGACCAAGCGCACCAGATGGCCCACGCGGCGAAAAGCAATCATAGAAGAGCCTGCGAGAGAAGCGAAACTCTTGCCCATGGCCCAATCTGCCGCACGAGGGGCCTTGGCACGAACGGCCCGGTCAATCATTTCGCACACAAAGAACTCAAAGACCGTGGCGGGGACCGATTCTACCGACAAGACGCCGTCCCAGTTCTTCAAGAGATCGAGACCTTGTCGGGCCTCAGTGCTCTTCGCTGGAACGCTCAGGACGATTTCTCGCAGCTCCGCCCACGGGACCGATTCCGCGTCCATTTGCATGTGCCGCGTGCTCTTCAGATCCCAATCGCTTCGGCCGGAGAGCACGGCATCTATTCGGGACAATCTGTACCCGTCGAGCCAATCGATTCCTAAGAACGGACCTTGTCCGGAAGGCACGGGTTGGGTGTTCGCGGTCGCGACAAAGCCTATCTCCGGATTCAGGCAATAGGGCATATTCCCAAACGGAACCGGATCGTCATGCCAGCCGCAGTCGGGGTCCCATCCAGGCAGAGGGATCGTGCCGCACCCCTTCTTGCGCCGAGGAGATATCCCGACCAACTGCCAGCCCACATCTCCGGTTGCGTCTGCGAAGACCATATTTTGCGACAGACTGAACCAGTCCTTGAATGCGCTCCGGAATTCCTCAAAATTCCTGGCCCTGTAAAGCCCCAGGAAATCGCTGTTAGGCCACGTATCGAGCCAGGTGGCACGCAGCGAAATCGCGCCCAGCTCTCCCTCCAGCGCAGGGCTGACGATCGGCCCTCGAGCTGTCTCGATCACCCGCTCTTCCACGTCGGGCTTCCCTTTTACCCTTATCTTCTCCACCCTGACCGTGCAGGGGACAAATCGATCGCCCTCTCGGACACTGGCGCCATCCGGCCCAATTTCCTCGATAAACAGGTCGGTATTGTCCACGAATCCCGCGGTTACGCCCCACGCGATTGTACCGTTGTGTCCCGCGCCGAATGCAGGCGTCCCAACCAAAGAAGCTCCCACCAGGCCCCATTCCGGAGTGCGCACATGGGCCAGATACCAATGTGGAGGCACAAACGGCGGCAAATGAGGATCATTGGCAAGAATGGGCCGCCCGGTTTGCGTGCGAGACGCAGCGAGCGCCCAGTTATTGGACCCGCCACCAAGCGGAGCAACGTTGCTCAGGTGCTGAAGGTCTTCGGCGAGCTTTTCTAGGGCCTGACCCGCGGAGACCCCGGGAGGCGATGAAACAGGTTGCCACTGAGGATAGGATGGTTCCAGGACGTGCACAGCTTCCGCGCCGTCTTCCAGCAACATTTTGAGGCGAATAAGTTCCATGTCCCAGTTTGCAGGCAAAGTGAAAGCCATGAGCTTGAGCATCGCGACCACATCGACTGCTTCGTAGGTTCCGGGACGAGCCCGCAGGATCGAGAATTCATGCGCTCGGCGCTTGCATCCGACACTACGCCCAGCGTTCACGCCTTTGGCAAATGCTTCGATAAGCCCCCGCGATTTCTGATTCAGAGCCGCGAGTTGCAGCTCCGCGGAATGATGGAACCCGATCCGACGAGATAGCCGATCCATGGGAACAGCATCCTGGCCCACCAGTTCCGCGAGCGTGCCCCTTACCACTCGCTGGATCATTTCCAACTGAAAAGACCGATCCTGCCCCTGGCAGAATCCCAGGCCGAAGAGTGCATCTTCGTCGTTGCTCGCATTTATGTACGGGATTCCGTGCTTATCGCGGCGCACGGTCACCGGGTGGTTGAGACCTGGCACGGACAGCGTGCCTGAGACGGTCGGACGTCGCTTCCCCAGCAATACGCGGAACAGCAGTACCAACACGGACATGACAGCCCTCCCCTCTGTGAATGATGTCCAAAAAGAAGCAATCGCCGGTGCCACCAGTAGGCATTCTACCGGGAATGAACGTCAGACGTTGTGAACACGCCTTAGATACATGCCAATGTACGGGGAATGAATCCCTTCAGGGAATCCTGCAACCTCGCCGTAGACCTTGGTTAAGAAGATATCTCTGAGCTTGTACGCGTGTCAACAAGGTTCGTGGGATAAGACTAAGGATTCAGTCGCGAGAGAAAAGAGGTCGATAAGATCGGTTCAAGGGATATCCAACAGCTTAACGTCGTCACGCCGGCGAAAGCCGCGGTCCAGTCCCGAGCGGAGCGCTGGATTGAATCCCGCGAAACGCGGGACTGGATTCCTGCTTCCGCAGGAATGACGGGATGGAGTCCTTTGCCGGTTGCCTCGTCCCCTACCCAAACTGAACCGTTACAAACAAGACCCTTGAGGGTCCGGAGACGTGGCGTGCGATAGAGCCCTTTACTCCCAATTTGGGAGTGTGTATGACCTATCTTATAGGAGTTAAATCACATGGATATCAAGCCCATACGAACCGAAGAGAACTACGAAGCAGCTTGCAAGAGGATTGATGAGATCTTTCAAGCTGAACCGGGAACTGAAGAAGACGATGAACTGGAGATTCTGCTCACGTTGGTGGACGCGTATGAGGAGCAACAATTCCGTGTCGCCATGCCCGACCCCATTGAGGCAATTGAGATTCAAATGGGCAACCTGGGCATTTCCCGGAAGGACCTTATGGAGTCCCTGGGCAAGAGCAGCGGGAGGATTTCCGACATTCTCAATCGCAGGCGGGCCCTGACCCTCAACGACGTGCGCAAATTGAGCGCGCTATTGCACATTCCCGCTGAGGTGCTGTCGCAAGAATATCCGCTTGACAAGCCCCAGAGGAGAGAGACTCACGGAACGGCCAACCAAGCAGCGAATTACTGATCTACCCTGTTGCCGGCCTGATCCTAGCTGAACAGGTCTCGCCGTTCTTAATTCGGTTGCTTCATATTGACGCGCATTGAAAAAGGTAAGATCGGGCAAGTCTTCTTTGTCAGAGAGGCGCCTCCACGGCTCAGGCAAGAAATTCCAACGGTTTTCGGAATGCTCATTTCTCGTGCGGAGAAATGATCATTCCGAAACATGGTGGAAGTTCTTGGGGAGGGGGTCGGGGAGCCCCGCGCTTCGCGGGGCCTCTCCGAACCCCTTTCCAAAAACTTCTATGTGTCTCTGGTATTTCGTCTTCCTGTCCAGGAAGGCGAAATACCAGAGGAATATAGAGTTTCTTGAAGGGGGCTTTGGGGGAAACTTCTTTCCACAAAGAAGTTTCCCCCGTGCTTTACTTCTTTGAAAGTGCACCAGCATCAAAGCTCCATGGCCCGTCGGATCTTGTCAGCCGTGAAAGGTGGGCCGTGTCCGGGATAGATTCTTTTGACTCCTCGCTCCAGGAGCAGTTTCCAGCTCTCTTTCACCTGGACCGGATCTTCCGCGAAAGCAGGAAATCCTGGGCCCAATCGGAGCGGGAACCGGTTCATGGCCAGATCGCCCACAAATGCGTCTCCGGTGTCCAGTAGTACGCTCACCGATCCTGAAGAATGCCCGGGCGTGTGCACGATCCTCCCCGCCACTCCGAAATCATCGAGCGCCATGTCTTCGGTCCCGATTTCCAGATCAACCGTGGCCGCTTGAACTCGGATCAAAGGCGCGGCGACGGTCATGACTCTTCCCATGACTCGCGCCCAACGAGTGACTCCTGGAGGCAGAGGATTCAGAGCTTCTTCTACGCATCGTCTTTCGGCCTGATGCACGGCCAATGGGGCTCCGGTTAGTTCCTTGATCTCGTTCGCAGACCCTATGTGGTCCCAATGCGCATGAGTGATGACAATGAGCCCGATCCGGCTCGGTTCCACGGGAATATCGTTCAGCGCTCGCATGAATCTTCTGAGCTTCTTGGGCGGCCCAGCATCCACCAGGACTGTGCCCTGATCCTGAATCAGATAGCACTGGCTCGAACCAAGCGGAATCGCATAAATCCTCACGCCCATGAATCACCCGTGTAGCGCAATAGAAGTCGCCGAGTCAATTGATCCTTCCTGCCGCAACATCCGCCGTCGGCAGCAGAAAGCAGCTTCGGCAGAAGAAGCGGCTTCGACAGTTTAGCATGAAGACCGGAGCTCGGAGTATAGAAAAGGTCTAAGCTGCGTGGTGTTTCATATGAAGTGTGAAATGCGGAGCGACAGGAGGCTCAAGGCCAGATTGGAACGATTTGGGCACCACTTCAATAGCAGTCATACGAGAACTCTATTGGTGAGCCTAGGTGCTCAGTGTGTGCCAGTGGCATGTCGATGAGCGCCAAGACGAAGATTGTGTTTGACGCAGAAATGTGCCCGACGTATACTACGAAACCGGATAAGATAAGCACCCAAGCTCGCTGACGACTCGTGCGAATTCATGGGTAAGACCCCATCGGGCTGCGGTGCACGATCCAACAGGCAATGACATAGAGGAAATCTTCCAAACGCAAAGTGATTGCACAAATGTGGCTTACCGGAGGAAAAGATGAATGCGACTGTGTCGCGGCCTGTCATTGAGGCACAAAAGGTGCTTATGGGCTTATTAGAACGTCGCCGCAGAGAGATGGGGCTTGACCGACAACCTACTGTTGATGAGTTTTATCCCGTAAACGTGGAAGACATTCTATACAAGATGGGCTGGCACATAGAGCGAGTCCCTATGGTGGGACACACGGAGGATTTCCTACCCGCGGACGGCAAGGTAGACTTCGATGAAATGACCATTACCATCGAGGCTCGCGGAAACGTGCCAAAAGGCAGGACGAATTGGACACTGGCCCATGAGCTTGGTCACATCGTCCTTCACGGCAAAGAGGGTCAGAGAACGCTCTTGAGAACCCGCTCTATGCGCAGGAAGCACACTGGCATCATGCAACGTGACCCCCTCGACGTGGAAGCCGATCGATTCGCTGCAGAGCTCCTCATGCCCAGTAAGGCTGTGAAGATTAAGTTCCGGGAATTTCTTCAATGCAATGAGATCACGGTTGTTTCAAACCGGGCCAACCAGATATGCAGCATTGGCCATCCTGGCCGCATCTCGGAACCTTTGAGCAGAGGGTCGTTAGCCAGAACCATCGCGACATATCAATCAGAGGCAACCGGACCGTCACTGGTCACTTTTTTTGAGGTTTCCGTTGAAGCAATGACTACAAGACTCCTGGAGCTAGGGATTGTGCTTGACTAGCCCTCCCCCCCCACAACAAAGTCCTAAGTGTATGGAACACCCGTTCAATGCCTGACTCGCCGAATTCGGAACTTTCACACGCAAATGAGGAACTGTTGAAGAGCCTTGAGAAGGTTTACTCGGACAAACGCAAGGCTCTTGATTTCACTACAGAGCGGCCTGTCTTTGCGCAACTTATCCCGCAAATCAGTGAGAAGCTGCGGCCGCTTGTGCTGTTGAGAGCGGTTGGGCTGGGGAGCACGGCTACTGTCTGGGAAGTAAAAGACCAGAAATTGAATCAAAGTCGAGCGCTAAAGCTACCCAGACCGCGCTATGGCAAACTGGACAAGATCATACGTGTATTCACCGCCGAGAGCGACAAGTTGGCAAGTCTTACGCACCACAATATCATAAAGATCTATCTCTCTGATCAAATTGAGACAATCATAGAAGATCAGCGGTACGTGCTCCCTTACTTTTTGATGGAATTTCTGGATGGCATTGAAGATTTTGACAAATATATCCTTTCCAATTTGGATTCCCTAAACGGAGATGCTATCGTCACGTATCTTAGAGACGTCGCGTTGGGTTTGAGTTTCTTGCACGCAAGTGAAATAGTCCATTGTGACATCAAACCCGGGAATGTGTTTATTGCTCACAAGTCACCAGCTCTAGTAGCCGACCTCGGCTACGCAAAGCATTTCGCAAGACCCGGAAAGGGCGAAGACGATGAAACTACTGTGTATTATACTCCCGAATATGCTCACCCGCGTCTGAAAGAGAAGATGGTGCATTCATCGGATTCTGGTGGCAATGCTGCTGTAATAGAATGGAAGGACTTGAGCAAGGTCTTTGACCTCTTTTCATTTGGGAGGACAATCCAAACGGTCCTCGGCAAAATTAGAGAAAAGGAACAACAGGAAAATCGCGATTCGGTCTTTACTCCTTACCAGTGGCGGTATTTGACGCTAATTGCAGTGAGACTCTTGGATGGACAAAGAGTTGAACACACCGATGGAGCGCTAAAAGCTGACGTCATTCCCGGGCTTTCGTTGAAGAGAATGCAAGAGCTGAAATACGAATTTGCTGACGAAGCGCTGGAGGATTTCGAAAAGCTCTTGAACTTCTACGATCTCGAAGGGGAGATCCCGGAATTGAACCCTAACTTGAGCAAATACATTCAGATTCCCTGCGGCCGTGTTCCAATTACTACACGCGTCAAGGCGGTAATTGACCACCCTTCTTTTGTTCGGTTGACTCAGGTGTCGCAACTAGGATTCGTTTCTCTCGTTTACCCTGGTGCAACTCATACGCGCGCTGAGCATTCTTTAGGAGCTTTCGAGAAATGCTGTGAGTTGGTGCGTGCGCTTTGGTATGACGAGAATAGTTGCCTTTTTCGCTCGATTATGTCCAAATCAAACGTAGAAGCGCTCCTGCTCGCGAGTCTCTTGCACGATATAGGGCACTATCCGATGGCTCATGATTTGGCGGAAGCATATGGCCGTTTCGCCCATGATCGATATACTCAGACTTTGCTAGAACGATGGGATTGTTATTCAGGCAGAAGTTTGGCAGATGTTATTCGTGCAGAATGGGACACAGACCTTCCCACAGTACTCAACATCTTGGAGGCGGACGAGAAATCTCCGTTTAGGGAAAGGATACTGAAATCAATTGTTAGTGGGCCGCTGGACGTTGATAAGCTCGATTATCTGGAGAGAGATTCCCTTCATACGGGAGTTACTTTCGCGCGAAACATTGACAGAGGCCGCTTGCTCCGCAATCTCACGATTTGTTTTAGAATCAAGAATAAGGATGAAGAAGACGAAGAACTGGAAGTGGCCGAGATCGGCGTAACAGAGAAAGCGCTGGCCGTGGCTGAGAGCATTGGGCGCGCTCGCAAGGAGATGTTTCGACAGATATATTGGCATCATACGGTGCGAGTTTTGAAAGCGATGCTGACCTTTGTGGTGAGACGCATAGTTATCGATCTGACGTCCGACGATCGACTTGATGCTTTCATACGCAGTTTGAACAGCTTCTGTCTCTATCCTCTTGGATTGGGCCGGATTGAGGACAGGATCAGTGAGGATGCGGGACCGTCCTGCGCTCCACCATCTGAGTTAAGCGCCGAGGCTAGTTTGGGCGTCGACAAGTCCGCGTGTGTGTCCTATTCTCATTTGACTCCTAGCGATGATAGCGTAATTTCTTTCCTATGGCCTCATGCCGACCCGCACGGGAAGGCCGTGCTCGAAATGATTCGAGCCCGCCTTCTCTATAAGAGAATTGCAGTGTTGTCTCATCGTCGAGACAGCCAAAAGTACGACGCCGTATATGAGGCTTTTAGGGAGGAACGCATTAGGGATCATCCAGAGCAACACGAGGAGCGCCGCCGAAAACTTGAAGAGAAGATCGTGGCTGCTTGTGGCACTGATTTCAGTGAGGCCGAGTTCCATAATAAGCATGGGGACGTACCTATAATATTGTTTGACGTACCCTTGAAAGCCTTGCGGACTCGACCGTCTAGGGAGGCTCTCTATTACGTCCCGGAAGAGAAATTAGGTTTGCGCCCAGTCAATTTGTTTTGGAAGGGCCAAATCGATTCCTTGCAGCCGGAAACCGACAGTAAGGCGTTTGACAAAGAGGTAGGGAAGATAAGGGTATTGTCCCACCCCGCCTGTAATTCAGCGATCATGTCTAAGATGAGGAGCGAGCAAGTAATTGACGAACTGCTCAAGAGCTGAGTTTTCTTTGTCTGTATTTACCGTTGCGGACCACTCAAAAGTGATCTAAGAATCACCAGCAAAGAGTCCCTCGTTCGTAGAGAATACTCCTTCAGCGCAATAAGGGCACCTTTGTCCTGCCCAGGTCCGGCCCCACTGCAAAGTCTCCCGCCCGCACCAGCCCCTTCCTTTTGTCGACCTTTCTTTTAAGCGGTGTCAGTAGTTCTTGACCACACCGAGCCCCCCCACGACGCGCCATTACCGCTGGTGGCGAAATCTATGAACAAACTCCCCCTGTATCCCCCCTTATCAAAGGGGGAGCGTGCAAAATCGGCCTGCATCCTTCTTCAGATAGGGATAAAGGCGCCATTTGCCGCCCCTGCTCCGAAAAGAGGGGCCTTGCCGCCAATGACCGAACGCCAGGATTTATGCGCGAAATTCCTTGACAGGGTGGGAAGTTTTGTGCGAAGTTCCGACTGGACGGTCGGTCACTTTGGACACGCACATGCCCAAACCAACCTTCTCAAACATCGCGCCGGAAAAACGGGAACGAGTCCTGAAGGAAGCTGCTCGCCTCTTCGCGACCAGGGGATTCGCAGAGACGGACATGGCGGAACTTGCCTCAAGAGCCTCTGTCTCAAAGGGGTCGCTGTACGACTATTTCGAGAGCAAAGAAGATCTGTACCTTTCCGTCTGTCGCGATGCGCTCGCACGATCTCGAAGGGCCGTATATGGCGGCATCAAACCTGACTGGGACATCTATCGCCAGATCGATCACATCTTCCGCAAAGGCGCGGCATTCGCCCGCGCGAATCCCGAATATGTGCGCATGTACCTGAACGTCTCGGCCTCGGGCATGGAGCAGTATGCAGACAAGCTCACACACGAGGTTGAAGGCTACACCGCGGACCATCTCAAGGCTCTGCTCAAGCAAGGTATCGAAGACGGGATCGTTCGGAGCGACGTGGACGTGAACCTGGCCGCATTCCTTATCAACAGCATCTACATTATCTTTTTGGCGTCATTGGTCTCCCGTCACTACCAGATCAGGATGAAGGAATACCTGGAGATTGCGGGCCGAATCGATGCTCGAACTGCAACAGAGCAACTGGACAAGGTCATTTTGACGATTGAGCGGTTTCTCCGGCCTGCGCAAACGAACATAACCAGCTCCGAAGGCTAAGGAGCTGCAATGAATCTTGAAAGTTCTCGGCTTCGGCAAACACTCCGGGGCTGCGCCTCGGAGATGGGTAGGAAGAGCGCTCCGTTGCGCAATAATTTGGAGGGGAGACTCATCTCCCCTCCCATAGGCGTTAAAATAAGTTGAGGGTCACAGTTCAAACCGTTGTGTCATGGCTAGTTTTCGCTTTCTCGGCGAATGTGCCAGCCTTTGGAGGAGGTGCTCGTCACTGATGAGAAGCCAGGCTCCTGT
>JBMOME010000164.1:0-11577 GCA_049323095.1 Thermodesulfobacteriota bacterium | reverse complement strand
GCACGCGGATACTACGTTTCAACCATTGGATTGGACGAAGAGTCTATCCGAGTGTACATCCGTCAACAGGAGGCCGAAGACGCACGCCTCGAACAACTCAACCTGGTTCATGGAGAGAAGTCCCCTTCAGGGGGCTCCTGATCCGACCCCCTTGGGGGGCTAATAGAACTATGCCCCCGGCTTTGCCGGGGGTCATTTAACTGAATCATTACGCCGCGAGGAGCTCTTGTCGAAAGCGCGGCCTCAACCGCATTTGGGAAGAGAAGCATCGGCCGCAGAAGCGCTAAGCTTTTCTCTCTGCAATAAACGCCAAGCGCGCAGAAGATAAGACAACCAGTACCGACCCAATGTTGTGGACGATTGCTCCCATGATCGGCGAGAGAATTCCCCAACCACCGGCCAGGACAGCCGCCGCATTGAAAAGCAATCCGAACGCGAGGTTCCATTTGATCGTCAGGAGAGTTCTTCTGCCCAAGTCGATAAGGAACGGGATCTTGGAAATATCATCGTTCATCAGAGCGACATCAGCCGTTTCCAAGGCCACATCGGTACCGGCAGCTCCCATAGCGACTCCCACATTGGCTGTGGCAAGAGCAGGGGCGTCATTGATGCCGTCACCCACAAAAATTACCGTTTTGCCCGCGTCCTGGAAGTCCCTGATGACTTGAAGCTTGTCCTGGGGCTTTTGGTCCGACCAAGCATCGGTCAGACCCACCTCGTCTGCTACACGTCGGGCGGATTTCTCGTGATCTCCTGAAACCATGGCCACACACTCGATCTTCAACCCCTTCAATGTGCAAACGGTTTGTTGGGCCGCTGCGCGAATAGGATCCGTAACTGCCATGACACCAAGGGCACGCTGATCCTCGTACACGACCAGCGGAGTCATCCCGTTTTCTTTGAAAGTTTCCACCTGCTGACGCAGCTGGAGAGGCAACTGCATGGCCCCGCCCCCAATGCTTGCGCTCCCAACTTCAACTATTCTGCCGTTGACGCACGCCCGGACTCCAAAGCCGATTTCCGCCACCATGTCTTCGGCCTTAGAAAGTGTCACTTTGGCATAGTGGGCGGCTTTGAGGACCGCACGCGCCAAGGGATGCGTACTGTTCTGCTCAACGGACGCGGCACAAGCCAAGACTTCCATCATGTTACTGCCGTCCACCGAAACAATCGTGTTTATCCGCGGTTCACCACGCGTCAGCGTTCCCGTCTTGTCAAAAAGGATCACATTTGCGCGGCCCGCTTCTTCCAGGAACTGTCCTCCTTTCACGAGAATACCGGCCTTGGCGGCTCGACCTATCGCCGCGACCACTGCGGTGGGGGCAGCGAGTATCAGTGCGCAGGGACATCCAACGATCAGAACGGTGACAGCGCGGCCCACATCTCCCGTCAACCACCAGGCAACTCCCGCACATAGCAAGATCGTGGGGGTAAACCATGTTGCGTAACGATCGATCAATCTTACGGAGCGCGGTTTATAGTATTCCGCCCGTGACACGAGCTTGATAACCTTTCCCAAGGTCGTGTCTTCTCCAACGGATTTTGCCTCGATTTCGATAACACCGGTTTGATTCAGGGTTCCGGCAAAGACCGTGCTGCCCGCAGTCTTCTCTTGAGGAATCGGTTCTCCGGTCATGGGAGATTCGTCCACCGCGGTAGCGCCTTTCTTCACTATCCCGTCCACGGGTATTCGGTCGCCGGGTTTAACCAGAAGGATGTCCCCCACGTTGACTTGATACACAGACACCGTGAGCTCTTTTCCATCCACAAGAACCGTCGCGGTTTCCGGATGAATGTTGATCAGCGACCGAATGGCCTTATGAGCCGCGCCGGTTGTGACCTGTTCGACCAACGACCCCAATACCATGACGAAGCTCACCACAACCGCCGTTAACAGCTCACCTTGCAACAGGCTGCCGATTATCGCCAGACTTACCAGCTCATCCACGTTGACCTTGCGGTGGAGCAAGCCCCTGACAGCTCCCCACACGATGGGAAAGCCGTTGATTGCCAAGGATGCCAGGATAAGACCCTGGCCCAAGGTAGCTTCAGCAGCGCTTGTTTCATTCCACAGATAACCGGCGAGCCCCAAAAGGCCCCCGAAGGCGATCCTGTACATTTCACCGGACCGTGCCAGTTCACGGTAAACCCCAAGCTCAGCGAACCGTCCGATCATTTGACAACCTTCATTTAGTGAACTTGAAAAAAACGTCGATGACCTGCCGAATCAATTCGTCTTCGTTGGTCTGCTTCCGTATGGCATCAGAAACGCAGCCTTTCAAATGGTCTTCCAGGATCACCATGCCTATAGATCGCAGGGCGCCCACGGCCGCGGCAATCTGTTTGAGGACCTCGAAGCAGTCCCGGTCTTCCTCGACCATCTTCCGCAGTCCGCGCACTTGCCCTTCAACGCGGCTTATCCTGTCAGCCACTTTTTTGTGATCGTCTCCGCAGAGTGCCATTGTGGAGCCTCCCGAATACTTATACCCGGTATATGTATCTGCCAAAGTACGGTCCCTTGTCAAGACACTTGGCTCAGTTGCGTGAATTCCTTGGAAGACTAAAGCCTAACAGGCGTGCGCGAGTGGTTGGCGTAGACTATCTCGGCATGGTTCATGAGCTTGACCATGCTGTGGTACGCTTGCTGAAAATCCTCATGAATTCCCGGCACCGCAAAGCCGTTCATGTCAAAATTCTGAGCGAGACAGCAGAAGCCTGAGATTGCGGTTCGCCCCTCATTGGTTTCCACTACAACAGCTTGCGAACCCGCGGAGTGTCCGGGCACGAGAAGAACCTCAAGGCCCGGAAACAGAACCCGGTCTCCGTCGATCAGCCCGAATTCCGCATCCTGGAAAAACCGAGGGACGTAGTAGCGGGAGAAATAAGGGTGAGGGTGGTGCGCGGAGTGCAACTCTTTCGCTTGAACGAACTTCGGGCAATGCCTGAAGAGGTGTAGAAAAGCCGCATGGTCAAAATGCAGGTGCGTGAGAATCACCGCGTCGATGTCTTGGATAGTGAGCCCATACCGGTCCAGGTTCTGCTCAAGCGATTCCACGTCTTCGACAGGAGAGAGAGGTCCCGCGGCATAGTGCTCAGCATCGCACCCCGTGTCCACGAGCACATTGCGATCCGGACTCCTGAGCAGAAAAGCGCCATAGAAGACGCTGACGAGTTCGGGACTGTTCCGCAGATACGTATAGTTGGATAGTGGGCGTTCCGCCCTGGCAGTCTCCAACGGATGAACCGTGAAGGTGGTCATTTCCGGTCCCTTTCGCTCTCCGGCATTGGCAAATCCTCCCTCGCGCCCTTCACAATCTATCATGATTCGGGCTGTTTTTATGCGGGAGGTGAGAAGGAAGAGATCCTCCTCGTGTCTCAGCAAGGTCGCGGGGGACTTGCACAGCCGTGCGTCGGATATGAGCCGCGTTTCTGTAGGGGCAGACCAGCGCGTCTGCCCTGGCTGCCCCAGGGCGCACGCGCGGGTGCGCGCCGTACTGCAAATGAATGCATCGAACAGAGGCCATTTCCAAGGCATCGGCATATAGCAATCCGCAAACAGACGTCGGGGCCGCCAAGTGTGTTCCTGCAGCAACTTCGGAGTCGTCTGGGTAAGGATTCAGTTACCAGCGGCGAACGACTGTCATTGCGAGCGCAGCGAAGCAATCTAATCTTCGGTGGGACGGCCCCGCGCAGAACGCGGGGTTGCCCGTCATCCCGACTGACAGGCGAGACGCCTGCCCCACCATGGAGATTGCTTCGTCCCCGGATCATGTCCGGGGTCCTCGCAATGACAAAGAACGGCAAACTCCCCCGTGTAACTGACTGTTTACTCGTCTGGCAAGAAAAGCCTTGACGGACCCCTATTGTTCGCGGGAGAATTAGACTGACTAGTCAACTTAGGAAAAGGAAATCATGGGATCTAGAGGACAAGCCACAAGGGAAAAGATCATCGGCGCAGCGCGGCATCTCTTTAAGTACCAAGGGTACAGGAACACCACCATTGATGACATATGTGAGGCTGCCCAAGTAAAGAGGGGCAACCTGTACTTCTATTTCAAGAGCAAGGAAGACCTGGCTCTGGTCGCCATCGATGACGCTTTGAAAAGGGAGTTCCCTTTCCTGGAAAGAATCATGGCCGGAGAGTTCGACCCTCTCACAAAGGTCGATCTGATGATTGACGGTATGGTGGACTACATCATTGCTCGGGACTGCCGAGGAGGGTGATTCTTCGGGAATTTCGCCCTGGAACTGGGCGATACGAATAGAGATCTGGCTGAGGCGGTCCACCGCTTCTTCATCGAGTGGCATGGGTTATTGAAGAGGCTGTTCGAAGAAGCAAGGAAGCTGGGCAAGCTACGACCGGACGTGGACTGTGAAGCTCTCAGCAGGCTCATCATGAGCACGGTCGAAGGGGCGATCCTGATTTGCAAGGCTTCCAAGGATCAGGAATCGTTGACTAAAACCATAGACACGTTGAAGTCGGTCATCAAGGGATTCAGGATCTGATATCTCCCAACAGATAGACTAGACAGTCAATTCAGATACGGCGAACTCTTCGGTCGTTCCTGTAATGGGGAGGGAGAAATGAACCAAACGCAGAGCCAGGCTGGCACAGGGGTTATAGGGTGGATGTGCGGATACGTGCCGGAGGAGATCATCCTTGCTGCCGGGCTTCAGTCCGTGCGCATTCGAGGCGCGGTCCCAAGTCTCAAGCAAGCGGAAGCCTACCTTTTCCCCAACTTCTGCCCTTATGTGAAGAACCTCCTGGATTCAGGCTTGAGAGGCGAATACGAGAACTTGGACGGAATAGTCTTTACCAACTCTTGCGATGCCATGCGCCGGCTCAGGGACCTGTGGAACTCTCATGTGAAGACGCCTTTCTCCTTCATGTTGGAGGTCCCAAAGAACTGGAACGAGCGCGCTGTGACATATTTCTCCGAGCAGCTCGTAGCTCTTCAAGCGCAATTGGAAGACTTCTTCGGGACCAAGATATCCGAGGACTCCCTCGAAGAATCAATTCGCATCATGAACGAGCAGCGAGCCTTGATGGTCCAGCTTCTTGAGAGGCAAAAGGCGAAGACCGCAGTCATTGGGGGAAGTGAGCTCCTGGCCCTTTGCCTTGAGGCCATGAGCTCTCCGAAAGAGGCTACGACGAAGAAGCTCGGGGAGATTCTAGCTCGATCGCCATCGGTCAATTCCGGTTTAGACGGACAACCTCGAGTGCTCGTCGTCGGGAGCGTCCTCGACAGATTGGATCTGTTGGAAAAAGTGGAAGCTGTCGGCGCGTCTGTGGTGGCTTTTGATACCTGCGCGGGTCTGAGGCATTGGTCGGGCCTTGTGCAGGAAGGAGGAAATGCCGTTGAAAACCTCGCCCGAAGGTATTTGCTTAAGCCCCCATGCCCGAGGATGCCGGGTTTTGCGAGAAGAATCGATCACATAACCCAACTGGTTCGAGACTATTCAATTGACGGCGTCATCTACAGCGCTGTTAAGTTTTGTGATTACGGGCTGTTCGAAGCCCCCGTGGTCGAGGCTGAGTTACGGAGTCAGAGAGTTCCTTTCATGGTGATCGAAAACGACTACGTGTTTGGGGACATGGGCCGCATGGCGGTTCGGCTGGAAGCATTTGTCGAGATGATAAAGGGAGATCTCGATTGATTCAGTCTTGTATCTTGCGGGGAGTAATGTCCCTTGAGGGAGGCGGCGCCAATGAAAGCGTATCTTGAAAGCATCGTGGCGTTCACGGAGACGAAGCTGGAGCAAAAGCCTACTGGCTGGCACAGATTGATCAACGAGCTTGCCTCCACATTTAGCAACGCATTTGACGAAAATGCCAAGGTCGTTTGGGTTTCGTCCTATGCTTTTCCAATGGAGCTTTTGTGGGCGTTCGATGTGGCGCCGTTTGATTTTGAGATTGCGTGCAATATCATTCCGCCGGCAATCAGCGGAAACGGGTCATCAATCATGGTGACCGCGGAGAATCAAGGATATGCAAGAGACATCTGTTCGTTCTACAGGCTGGCCCTGGGGGCTCACTTCCAAGGAATGGTGCCGAAGGGAGATCTGTTCTTAACTTCCAGTTATTACTGCAACGGCAAGGCAAAAACGAACGAGACTGTTGCACGTGCGCAAGGGAAAGAGAGCATTCTTTTTGACGTGCCCAACGAGATCAGCAGATCTTCGATTGATTATGTGAGCTCTCAATTACGGGGAATCGCATCGCGTCTAGAAACTGTTACAGGAAATCGCCTGGATCGGGACAGGCTGAGGGAATCTATCCGCCGGTCAAACACGGCTAGGGCTTCTTTTGAGCAGGTCAACGAGCTCATGAAGGCGAAGCCAAGCCCTTGGGATGGTACGAAGGCTTGTTTTCTGGGAATAGCCGGTTCGCTCTTCTGGGGGTCGCCAATTCGACATGAAATCAACGTCATGCTCATCCACGAGATGGAGTCAAGGATACAAGCGGGAAAAGCATTCCCGGAGAGTTACAGGATACTCTGGTTCCCTTGGGTGCCTGTGCAGCAAACCAACATATTCACAACATTAAAAGAACACCAGGTCAGCGTTGTGACGGCTGAAAGCGCACGAGTGTACTGGCCGGAGATCGATGAGAGCAATCCTTTCGAAGGGCTTGCGTTGAAAGCTCTCAATGATCCTCACGTGGGAAGCTCACAGAGGAGAGTCAAAGCGATTGTCGGGCTTGCAAAGGATTATGAAGTGGATGGAGCAATCCATTTCTCTTCCGTTGCTTGCCGCC
Organism: Thermodesulfobacteriota bacterium; assembly: GCA_049323095.1. Taxonomy (GTDB): domain Bacteria; phylum Desulfobacterota; class Desulfomonilia; order Desulfomonilales; family Desulfomonilaceae; genus VGSG01. The sequence continues at coordinate 4,820 of JBMOME010000164.1, read as the reverse complement.
ACGAGAACGGCTCGTTCAGCCTGATTCGCGACGCACTCAGGGACGAAGGCCTCCCAGTGCTCAACTTGGAAGCTGACATGACAGACGAGCGGAACTACTCTGCCGAAAAAACGATGACTAATATGCTGTCTTTTTTTGAAATTCTGAGGAACTCAAGCGCTCGCGGCCGCCATTGAGCCTAATTCGGCTAAAATCTTATGGCTGTGTCATCTGCCTTTTGTTTTTTCGATAATGGCTTTCGCTTCCTTTTCGAGCCCCACGTTTGGAAACTCGTCCAGGACCCGCTGAGCCGCCAACCGGGCAGCCTTATAATTACTCTTACTCCACATTACGTTAGCTTTGTACAATTCTTTCTCAGCTAAACGCTTGCGACACTCTTGGTATTTTTCTTCCGCCTTCTTCTTCCACTGTTCCGATTCTGCCTGCTCCATTACCTTCTTGAACTGGCCTTCCGCGCGTTTCACCATACCGTCGTCCAGGTCAAGTCGCTTGATTTGATCGAAGAAGCTCATGCCGATCATGTACCTGGCCCGGTCGCTCTCCCGGTGTTTCGGATAGAGTTCCAGAAACTGGAAGTACCGCGCTGCCGCGTTCTCGAAGTTGTGATCTTTGTAGTAGGCGTCCGCGATCTTCAGGTAAACTTCCGGGATCTTTTCAAACTCGGGGTGGCCGGATTTCAGCCGTTCATAAACCTCGACGGCCTCTTTATAATTGGCCTTGGTGAACAGATCTTCTGCTTTCTGGTACAGATCTTGAGCCGTTTCTTGAGTTGTGGGGGCCTTGGTTTGCCATATAGACGGGCAACCCGCGACCGCACAGGCAACCATGATCATGAGTGCGGCGCAGGAGAGACGTTGCTTCATAGGGCACCTTTGGGTGGTTTATACATTTGCGCTCTACCAGCAGCACGGGGTGCTGTCAAGGGGCTGAGCGAGGTCTTGTCGACTTTTCGAGCCTGGTATCAATACATCCGACTCAGGATCTTTTGCGTAAGTTTCACTAATGCCTGCTTTTCGTTGGAATCGGGGAAGATATCGAGCTCCCGGCTCGCTTTTCGCAGGTATATTTCGCTCCTGCGCAAGCTTTCGTCTATGCCTCCACACCGCGTGAGAAATTCCCTGACCCATTCGAAGTCGCCGTCAGCCATTCTCCTGGCCTGGAGCAGCGACGCGACCCGAGATCGTGACTCCGTCTCTGCGGTCCTCAGTGCCAGAATTAGAGGCAGGGTAAGCTTTCCCTCCTCTATATCTTTGCCAGGATTCTTGCCCATGACTGCCTTTTCCGAGCGATAGTCGATCACATCGTCAGTCATCTGGAACGCAATCCCCAAATTGAAACCGAACTGAGCCAACGCCTCCTCCCTTTCGGGATCGAGGTTGCCCAGAATCGCTCCGCCTCGGCACGCGGCTTCCATGAGCACCGCGGTCTTGTCCACGATAATCTGGAGATACTCGTCCTCGGTGAGGTCAATATTCCCGATATTGGCCATTTGGAACAGCTCGCCCTCGCTGAGGCGTTGCGTAGTGTCGGAGACTATCCTCAAGATCCTGAGGTTTCCGATGGAAGTAAGGGCCGAAAAAGCCCGCGCGAGGACAAAATCCCCACCAAGCACGCACATCTCGTTGGACCAGAGTGTATTTGCCGCGGGCAGGCCGCGCCTGGTGTCCGCGTGATCGACCACGTCGTCGTGCAGGAGAGTGGCCGTATGAATGGCTTCAATCGCTCCAGCCAGCTTGATAGCGTCAGGACCGTGATACCCGCCCATGCGTGCACAGATGATGGCGAGCTGTGCTCGTATTCTCTTGCCGCCGCTGTTCACCAGATGGGCTCCGATTTCGAAGGCCACGTTCACCCGACTCCTGAGCTGCTGAATCAGTTCTTCTTCCAGTTGCTGCATATGGGATTGTATAGAATCGAGCAGATCCACTCCTTTGCCTCCTTGGCAATTAGGCGGAACAGAGACACTCGGAGAAAGAACGAGCGAAGCGGTTTCATCGGGCCCCTTCAGTTGCCAGCGGCGAAAGACTGTCATTGCGAGCGAAGCGAAGCAATCTCAGCGCATAAAGGAAGAGATTGCTTCGTCCCCCGGATCGAGTCCGGGGTCCTCGCAACGACACTGAATGGCGAATTGCCCTTCACAACTGAACGATTACCTTCAGGCGCTGCTCTTCATTTTCCGAGGATCGTATGATATTAGTATGATGATGGCATGTATTCAATCTTTTTCCAAGTGCGCGGTTTCGGCGGTAATCCAGATCCTTGTGGCTGCCTTGTTCGTGTTCGCAGGCGAGGCAAGGGCTGCTGAAACGGGCGTCTCCAAGGGAACCGCTCTCCGGATGGGAGGCAAGCCGGGGGAAGCGCTCGAAGCTTTCAAAGAAGTACTCGCTCGATCGCCCCAGAATGTGGATGCACTCGTCCAGACCGGCGCTTGCCTCGAAGATTTGGGCAAACTGCGGGAGGCCGAACAAACCTACCTGCGTGCCCTGGAAATCCAACCCCAGAACCCGACCGCTCGCCGGAATCTCGATCAACTCCTGGCTGCGAGAGAAATCAACATCCCGCCGTCGCCGCAGAACCCCACTGCGGAAGTTCTGCTCAAACGCGGATTGGCAGCGGCTGAAGCAAAGAATTATGATGCCGCATTCAAGGATTTCCAGACCGTTCGGGGCCTCTCTCCACAGGATCCTCGGCCGTTGGTCTATTCAGCGCTCGTGTGGGAGCGACAAGGCGATCGGGCCCGGGCCACAGATGCTTACAAGAAGGCTATCGAGCTCTTTCCGGACTACGCGCCCGCACGGATCAATCTTATCATCATGTTGATGGAATCCGGTAACCGTGACGCAGCCCTCGCGACTGCGAAGCTGGCCAATGAGAGACTGCCCGGAGATCGACGCATAAACTACCTGACTCGTCTCCTGGGAGGAGAACTGCGGGCTTTCAGCTTCAGAGAACAGTGACGCCGGCGAAGAATTCCTGGAGCCGGGATTCACGGGGTTTGGCAGGGCCGTGCCCGGCCGATGGGTGAAGGCAACGCTGGTCCGTTGTAAGGATGAGACAGGAATGAGAGATCTGCTCCGCATATTGGGACCCTGTCTGATTCTTCCGGTCCTGCTCTTCGTGTTGCTGGCTTATCCTCGTCTCTCGTCCGACATAGAGCAGCGCTCGCGCCTGCTTTGCATCTACGACATATCCAAGCAATTCTCAGACGAAATCGCTCACGCAAATGCTCCCGGGCAGGACGTTCCGCCGAGATATGCATCCCTGATTGCCGATTACGAGCAGGTAACGGCAAGGCCTGAGTTCCGGGATTGGGAAACCATATCAGCTACAGCGCGGACCTTCTCGTTCCCGGAACGACTGCTGGCACGCATCATCTTGTGGCGTCGCAATCTCTCCCCTCAGTTACTGGAAGGCGATCCCGCGGGAGAACTGGTCCGGAACCTGGAGAATCTCCGTGAGAAGGAAGCCAAACTCGTCCATGACCGCCAGCACCTGATTGATGGAAGCGTGCTGGACTATTTGAAATATCGCGCGCCGCAGCCAACGCAGCCTTTGCCTCTGAAAAAGGGTTTGCCTCCGGACATCCTTGCAAGCGGCCTCGTATTTTGTGGCGAGCGTATCCCTCTGGATCGGGAAGATGTGAGAAACAGGATCGAGTACCAGATCGAGCACCTTCTGACCGACCTCCGATACACAACCGGGCTGTGGCTTAAGCGTCAGGACCGGTACGCAGATGTGGTGAGGAAGATTCTGGAAGCTGAGGGCGTGCCTCTCGAATTCGCGCTTTTGCCTGCGCTTGAATCGGGGTACAGCGGCGCCGTGGTTTCGCCTTCAATGGCCAAGGGCTGGTGGCAATTCGTTCGGGTAACCGCAGTTACCTCACGGGCCCAAGACCCCGACCTGGACTGGCGTCTTCGAGTGGACAAGTGGCTGGATCAGCGCAGTGACCTCGTGGTCTCGACGCGGGCTGCCGCACGGCATCTCAAGTGGCTGCGTTCTCGGCTAAGCGGTCCCTCCTCCTCGGCCAGTTGGCTGACGGTTGCCGCGGCATACAATGCCGGTCTCAATGAAATCGGTTATCGGACAGGGGCGTACCAGACGAATCAGTACTGGGACATGAAGCTTCCTGTGGAAACAGAAGATTATGTGCCGCGATGGATCGCGTTCGCGCTGATCAATGCAAACCGGAAGTGCTATGACCTCTCGGTTACCCCTGTGGCCACGCTCCAGATCGATACCCTGGAGGATCTTTGGCTCAAACAAGACCTTCCTTTGAGCGTAATCGCGGGACTGACAGGAGCGTCGGTGCGTTTCCTCAAGGAGATCAACGGGGCACTTCCCAGGAACCAATCTGTGTTCAAGGCGTCCACCGAGACCGGCTATGCCCATACTATCCATGTACCACGCGGGTGGAAAATGAAGGTCCTGCAAGAGCTGGAGGAACGTGCGTACGTGAAAAGCACAAAGCCCCCGGAAAACCAGACTCAACCGAAAAAGAGTAAGGCGCCTTCGGATAGCGCAAGCTCCGCAGGGAGATCCTCCGCATGACCTGTACCGCGCTCATTACAGCCGCGGGTGAAGGCAAGCGAATGGGGAAGCTTGTGGCAAAACAGTACCTTCACCTGAAGGGTATCCCCGTGCTCGCCAGGACTCTGCTCCTTTTCCAGCGCCACACCCTGATCGATCGTATAACGGTCGTGGTTCCTCCTGGAGATGAAGAATTCTGCGCTGACGCCATTCTTCGGCCTTATGGTCTGGGAAAAGTAGCCCATGTGATCGCGGGAGGACCCACCCGCCAGGCATCGGTTTATAATGGGTTG
>JBMOME010000163.1:0-11597 GCA_049323095.1 Thermodesulfobacteriota bacterium | reverse complement strand
TATGTGGTGGTGTTCGGCGAAGACACCCCAAAGCAACTCATCGAGGAAGTCCGGCCGGACGTGCTGGTGAAAGGGGAGGATTGGCGGGGCAAAAAGGTCGTGGGCGAAGAGGTGGTGACCTCTCGAGGCGGCCGAGTGGCATTCATTAAGCATCTGGAAGGGATCTCCACAACCGAATTGATCAAGCGCATCAAGACCGAATAAATGGTGGGATGTGGTGACCTCGGAGGACGTTTGGGTGCCACTGCTGGCACCCAAACGGGGACCATCGCATCCCACGAGCTATTGCGTCTTTGATTCTACGGCGTCTTCTTCCTTAGACGTGTCAGCAATCCCGAATTCTTTGAGATATCGATACAGGGAATCACGAGCAATTCCCAGAGCTTTCGCTGCCTCTTTCTTATTTCCATTGCACTGCTGGAGCGCGTCCCAACACATGGAACGTGTGATCTCATCGGTGACGTCGCGCAGGGTTCTGCCACGGAAGCGGATTGTCAGCGCCTCGTCTTCCTCCCGCCGATCTTGGCAGAAAGCCGGAAGTATGAGGTCTGCATCCTTGCGCTCCCGCAGAATCAAAGCTCTTTCAAGCACGTTCTTCAGCTCACGAACATTCCCGGGCCAGTCGTACTCAGTCAAGGCGTCCATCATAATCGAGTCTAATGCAGGGACCGAAGTGAGCTGCATGTGTGTGGCTAATTGAGAGAGGATTTCCTGTGCCAGCGCTGGAATGTCTTCCCGCCTTTCTCGAAGAGGGGGGACTGTTATGGCGAGTACATTGAGCCTGTAGAAGAGATCTGCACGGAAGCGAGCCTCTTGGACCTCTTTCTCCAGGTCACGGTTCGTGGCCGCAATGATGCGCACATTCACCCTAATCTCTTTTTCGCCTCCCACGCGGGTGAATCGCTTCATGTCGAGAAACGTCAGGAGCTTTGCTTGTAATGGGAGGGTCAACTCTCCAATTTCATTCAACAGGAGAGTTGCTCCTTCAGCCAATTCCAGCGCACCTCGCTTTCGGGCGGCCGCGCCTGTGAACGCGCCTTTCTCGTGACCGAAGAGTTCCGACTCTGCGAGATTGGGGGCTATGGCTGCGCAATTGAGCGCCAAGTACGGATCTGACGCACGATCCGAACGATTGTGAATATATTTGGCCAGCCAATCCTTTCCGCTGCCGGTCTCTCCCAGGAGCAGAATGGTCGTGTTCTTTCTAGCAGCCGCCGTAGCCTGCTTCAGAGTGAGCCGCATCGCCTTCGAAGGATAGATCGGGTCACGATCATCTTCGCCGGGAAGTTCAAACCTCTTTCTGTCGGTGATATCACGCGTTATGCCGAAAATGCCCACGATATGTCCTGACGCGTCTCTCAGTGGGCTCAGACTGTAACTGAGAATGACGCGTGCTCCGTGTATGGATTCCGTTCTTTCCCCTTCCAGAACTTCGCCTTGCAGAACTCTGGCGTCCCTCTCTTGAGCAGCTTTTCCCGATTCCTTCCCGAACAAGTCCGCAGCGGTTCGTCCGATGATTGCCCCGGCCGAGTAACCTACCAGAGACTCAAAAGCCGGGTTGACCTGAAGATATCGACCCTCACGGTCTTTCACAAAGATGTGGTCTGTTGCGCGGGTAAATATTGCCCGGAAGCGTTCTTCGCTTTCACGCAGCGCGTCCTCCGCTCGTTTGCGTTCCGCGAACAAATTCCATTCGCGCAGGACTCGTTCCGCGAGGTTTGGCATGTTCGCGAATGCGGCCGGAGACTTCACCACGTAATCCACCACCCCCGCTTTCATGGCATCAACCGCTACCTTCTCGTTCCCATAGGCGGTCATTAAAATGACAGGGAACTGAGGAATGTCTTCATCCACGGGGAGTACGTCGGTGCCTTTACCGTCAGGTAAGATCCAATCCGTTATTACAAGATCGGGGGTAGAACTTGCCAGGCGAGCTAATGCGTCTTGAAGGCTGGGCGCCCACGTCAAGTTGGCGCGGTCGCGCATCTGCTTGAATGCACGCATGACCGCCTCAGCGTGGGCTTCCTCATCTTCTATGAGTAGAATGTCGAGGGTTTCTTGCCCCATTTTAGAACCCCGTTCTCATGCATGAGCCTTCCGGGCACAGGGATTGATGTTCCATTCGAGCCAATAAAGCCCCAGATCACGCATCAGTTGGGAAAACTTTTCAAAATCCAACGGCTTCGAGAGATAGCTGTTTGCATGATGGTCGTAGGCTGTGGCGACGTCGCTTTCCTCCAGAGAACTCGTCAGCACCACGACTGGAATTCGGTGCAGTTCCTTGTCCTGTTTTATGGTCTTCAGTACTTCCAGTCCATCCATCTTGGGCAAGCGCAAGTCCAAAAGGATCACGTGGGGTTTAGGGTATTTCGCTGCGTCGACGTACTCGTCCCGTCGAAGTAGGTAATCCAGAGCAGCTTGCCCGTCCACAACATGAAGAATCTGGTTAGCCAGGCGGTGCGAATGCAAGTTGCGCTTCACGATCTCCGCATGATCGTCATTATCTTCAACCAACAAGATGATAAGATCTTCACGTTTCGTGCTCATGTTCCGTTCCCTCCTTGCGAGAAGCAATCGGAAGAACAACAAGATCAAGGCCCTGTTTATTGACCGGGGTGGTCTTGGCCGAAAGGATTGACGTTCCACTCGAGCCAATATGTCGCAAGATCTTGCATAAGCTCCGTGAGCTTCTCGAAGTCCAGCGGCTTGACCACGTAGCTGTTCGCATAATAAGAGTACGCCATTTTGACGTCATTTCCCGCTTGCGAACTGGTCAAAATGACTACAGGAATCCCGCGCAACTCCTCTGTCTGTTTTATCTCCTTGAGCACCTCCAAGCCGTCGACCTTGGGCAAACGAAGATCCAACAAGATCAACTTGGGTATAGGGCTCTTTTGGGGATCGCTGTACTCGCCTCGTCGAAGAAGGTAATCCAGCGCTGTTTCGCCGTCGGTCACATGCCGGATCGAGTGATCTGATTGGGAAGCCATGAAACTCCGCATGACTATTTCCGCGTGATCTTCGTTGTCTTCTACCAGCAGAATCATGACGCTTTCACCCCTTGTTTAAGAGTTCACCGTGCTCTCTGCGGTGAATCGGGTCATTTGCCCGGCACCGGACACGGCAGGGTAAAACAGAAAGCCGAGCCCTTACCAATGCCTTTGGATTCAACCCACATGCGGCCGCCGTGGACTTCGACGATTCGTTTGGCCAGCGCCAATCCTATGCCCGTGCCTTCGGTCTTTTGATCCAGCTTATTGAACAGCCCGAAAACTTTCTCGTGGTAAAGCGGGTTGATGCCTATACCGTTGTCCCGAACGAAGAGGACGGTCTCCTCGCCTTCCCTCTTCGTCCCGATCTCTATCCGAGGTTGTGACTGATCGCCCATGAACTTCATGGAATTCTCGATCAAGTTCTGGAAGACCTCCAGGATACGCGGACGATCGACATAAAGGACGGGCAGATCCGGAGCGATTTGCACTTGCACGCCGCGCTGTGAAATAGTTCCTGACAGGAGTTCCATGGCCTCCGATATGATGTCGTCAACCTGGACTTCCGTCGGTGGATTAAACATGCGGCCGACACGGGAAAGCTCAAGAATTTCTCCAAGAAGCTGCCCCATCTTCTCCGCCGCTTTATCGATACGTTCCAGATCGGGCTTCAAATTCTCCGTATTGCCGTTGGACACAGCTTCCGAGACAAAACCCAAGAAGCTCCGGATGGTAATCAGAGGGCTCCGCAAGTCGTGAGAGACCGAATACGTAAATCTTTCCAGTTCCGCGTTCTTGGCTTCCAATTCCTCAATCAATCTCTCGCGCTCCCTCTCCGCCTGCTTGCGAGCGCTAATGTCCCGCGCGGCTGCGAACAAGCCGATGATTTTCCCGAACTCGTCATAGTAGAGGGACGCGTTGTATGTTACTTGGGTCAAGGTGCCGTTTTTATGCCGGATCTCCAGCTCGTAATCCTTCACGGAACCATCTCTGAAGACCTGTTGGTACCCGTCCCTGGCCCTTAACGGGTCCGTGAAATAATCCGCGAATTCCGTCCCGATCAGTTCGCTTCGCTGATAGCCGGTCACCCGTTCAGTTGCGGTGTTGACGTCAGTGATCTTTCCTTCCGCGCTGATCGTGACCAGAGGGTCTAAGCTCGCCTCGATCAGACTGCGGTTGTATGCGTTCGCTTGCTGCAATGCTTTTTCCGCCCGTTTGCTCTCGGTGATATCTCGAGCTGCTGCAAAGAGGCCGATAATTTGCCCAGATTCATCCTGGTACAAGGACGCGTTGTACATAACCGGGGTCAATTCACCATCCTTGTGCTGGATCTCCAACTCATAATCGCGCACCGAACCGTCCTTGAACGCTTTCTGGTACCCGGCGCTTGCCTTCTCAGGATCGGTAAAGTAGTTCGTAAAATCCGTCCCGATCAGTTCTTCTCGAGAATATCCGGTAACACGTTCCGTTGCGGTATTGACGTCCGTAACCTTGCCCTCGGCGCTGATCGTCACCAACGGGTCCAAACTAGCCTCAATCAGACTGCGGTTATACGCGCTGGCTGCTTGGAGGGCCTTTTCAGCGTCCTTGCGGTCGCTGATATCGCGGGCCGCTGCGAAAACGCCGAGGACTTTCCCCGGCTCATCGCTGTAAACTGAGGCATTGTACATGACCGGAGTCAGCTGCCCGTCCCTGTGACGGATCTCCAATTCATAATCCTTCACCGAACCGTCCCTGAACACCTGTTGGTAGCCTGCTCTGGCCTTTGACGGATCTGTAAAGTAGTCCGCGAAGTCCGCGCCGATCAGCTCGTTTCGTGAATAACCGGTAACCCGCTCGGTTCCCGTGTTAACGTCGGTGATCTTTCCTTCCGCGCTTATTGTCACCAGCGGGTCCAAACTCGCCTCAATCAGGCTGCGGTTGTACGCGCTGGCTGCCTGTAACGCCTCCTCTGCACGCTTTCGGTCACTAATGTCGCGGGCTGCAGCAAACACGCCGGTCACTTTCCCAGACTCATCCCGGTACACCGATGCATTGTACATTACCGGCGTCAGCTGCCCGTCTCGATGCCGGATTTCAAGCTCATAGTCTTTGACCAATCCATCTCTGAACACTTGTTGGTACCCGGCCCTGGCCCTGGCCGGATCGGTAAAGTAGTCCGCGAAATCCGTCCCGATCAGCTCATTTCGTGAATATCCGGTAACCCGTTCTGTGCCCATATTTACATCGGTGATCTTCCCTTCAGCGCTGATTGTCACCAGCGGGTCCAAGCTCGCCTCAATCAGACTCCGGTTATACGCGCTGGCTGCCTGCAACGCCTCCTCTGCACGCTTGCGGTCGCTGATATCACGGGCCGCTGCGAACACCCCTGCGATCTGCCCCGATTCAGCGCGGTACACCGAAGCGTTGTACATAACCGGAGTTAACTGGCCGTCTCGGTGCCGGATTTCAAGCTCATAGTCCTTGACCAAGCCGTCTCTGAACACTTGCTGGTACCCGGCCCTAGCCTTAGACGGATCGGTGAAATAATCGGAGAAGTCCGCGCCGATCAGCTCATTTCGTGAATATCCGGTAACTCGCTCTGTCCCCGTGTTAACATCGGTGATCTTCCCCTCGGCGCTGATCGTCACCAGAGGGTCTAAACTCGCTTCAATGAGGCTCCGGGTATATGCGCTGGCTCGGTGCAACGCTTCTTCAGCGCGTTTGCGGTCACTGATGTCACGGGCGACCGTCGAAGCCCCCACGATTTCTCCGTCCGCGTCCTTGATCGGTGAGACGGTAACCGAGACATGGATTTGCTTGCCATACTTGTCCATTCGCTTAGTTTCGTAATGTTCGACCGTTTCGCCGGCCTTAATTCGCTCGAGAATTTGAGGTATCTCATCTTGACGATCCGGCGGGACCACAACGAGAATGGACTTGCCGATAGCCTGCTCCGCGGTCAAGCCGTACATCTTCTCCGCGGCGGCATTCCAACTGAGGATGGTGCCATCCAACGTCTTCCCGATAATCGCATCGTCCGAGTACTCCACGATCGACGCCAGAAGGGCCCGCTCAGCACTCGCCTCAACGAGGCTACGGCTATACTCAAAGGCTTTCTGCGAAGCCTCATCGGCACGTAGCCGGTCGCTGATGTCGCGCGCAATCGTTGAAGCACCTGCAATTTGCCCGGACGCATTCATGATTGGCGAAACCGTCACCGAGACATTCATCTGTCGGCCGGATCTATTCAGTCGCTTGGTCTCGTAATGCTCGACCCGCTCGCCATTTTTGATCCTGGCAAGAATTCGAGGGATCTCGTCTTGGCGGTCAGGCGGCACCACCATGAGAATAGACTTCCCCAGGACTTCTTGGGCTGAGTACCCGTACATCGTCTCAGCGGCAGCGTTCCAACTGAGGATGATCCCATCGAGAGTCTTCCCGATGATCGCATCGTCCGTCGAATCGACTATCGACGCCAAGAAAGCTCGTTCCGCCAACGCGTTGGCCCCTTCTTTAGCCTGCCTGGACTTGCGCTTGTCTACCATTGATCAACCCCCGCGGTTAAAGGTAACGCCGTGTACCATTGATCCTTTTTGTTAATTGTGCGGTCGAATACCGATCTGATCGCAAACCACTTCGTAGTCCGATGAATTGTCCTGCGGCAGTAATCTGCTTGCTATTTGAGTACAGGTGATCGTTGGCAGCCGCGGTTCAAATAGGCCGCCAAAATTGAGGCTCATGGGCCCTTGGCGCCGGAACCCCATAGTCTTTCGAGATCAGACTTTCTTGATGCCCAATTCACTATGGTCCGCTTATTCTGTGGTGGGGCGTGGAATAGCCCAATAAATGGGGGGAGTAAGGTACTGCTGATAGCTGGCAGCCCCCATGTTCATTTCCACCGATTCCAGGGAACAAATATGCTCGTGTCTTAATATCGTACTTTACCAAATGGTTGTGGCATTGTCCAGGCTGATTTTTCAAAAAAAAAACAAAATTGGTACGTTACGAGCGCGGGCCGGACCCACGGGTTTTATGGCAAGTACCCACATAACGTACGATGACGAAAAGAGCCGATAGGGGTTTGGTAGGTGCCGGCCTCCGTGCCGGCACATTTTTCTTAAGAATATCAACTAGCTCGGGCCGGCAGAGCCTGCCCCGGACCTGATCCGGGGGACGCCGGCCCCTACCGGTCTTCTTCAAGCACGGGCTCTCCAAGAAGCCAAGAATTGTGCCAACCGGTACAATTCCCGAAATTCCCGTGAAGCTGCTGATGACCTTTACCTGCGGGCTGCGGGAGGCCGTCGTTGAGGTCGACGTCTCTGTTGCTGGTCGGCATCTTCTTGTGGCCTTCGAGGCCGCGGAGGTCGTTTCACCTCTTCAACCGCAATTCCTAATTCACCCCCGGGAACCACCAGCGTGCTTATCTCTTCGTTATTGAGCACGCTCAGAGTTACCTTTTCGATTCTCGAATAGTCGTGAACCAGCTTTTTGAAGCCCTGGAGCCTGAATCCTGTTTCGCCTGCGTACTCGATCACGACATCACCGGCCACGATACCTGCTCTATCCGCGGGTCCTCCTTTTTTCACTTCCGCCACCTTCACCACAGGGGCGGTTTCCATTTCCTGCAGTTGGCCTAACACAATCCTGGCATTGGTGAGATCGCCGATCTTGCGAAAGCCGGCCAGGGCCTGCGTGTAGAGCTCCTTGCTCTTATACGTGCGGTTGCGTTCCGCGTAAATGCCGGCCAAGGTGGCTTTGACCCTCGCAATCCACTTGTAGTCTTCTCTCCGTTCGTACACCTTGAGGGCCTTCTCCAGGTTATCCACGGCCTCGTCCCATTGCTGCTGCTGAGCCCCGTACATTGCCTGACGGAAGTAGCGGATCCCTTCGTCCTCAGCCGGAGGCAATTCTGCGCTGGAATGTCCCGATTGTCCGCCAGATCGCGAGGGCTCCCGGTTTGTTGCCGCGACGGTCTGTCTTTCTTCGTCCGCATCTTCCATTACCACGCGGAATCCCAGGTTCCAGAAGCTCATGCTCGCGCCTGAAAAGCCCCGGAATGCGCACCTTCCGTCAGCCGGGCTCGCATACCAGTTTCCGCCTCTGTTCACGCGGGATTGGCCTACACTGGGGCCCTGCGGATCCTCTACAGGGGAAGTCTCATAATAGTTGCGGTCGTAGTAATCCTCAACCCACTCCATCACATTGCCGTCCATGTCGTGCAGGCCGAACCCGTTGGGCCGGTAGCTGCCTACCGGCGCCACGAATCGATATCCGTCATCAACCGTGGCCAGACTCCCCGGAAGCTTAGCAATGCCGTCACCGAAATTGGTGTCCCGCTCCCCGGGGAGACGGTTACCCCACGGATAGCGGGTCCACACCGAGCCGCCTCTGCACGCCATTTCCCACTCGGCCTCGGTGGGCAACCGGTACGTTTTCTTTTCCTTACGGCTCAGCCAACGGCAGAACGCCTTTGCGTCGTTCCACGAAACGAACACCACAGGCTGATCGTCCGAGATCTTCCAGGGGGCTGAATCCCACTTCATGCTCTTGTCCGGCACCCATCGGTTCTCGGTCTTGCTGAAAATCATGCCGCCATCGCCGGATTCCGCATCGGTTTTGTGCTTGGTAGCTTTGATGAATTCACGGAACTGGCCCACCGTCACTTCGGTGGCCCCCATGTAGAACGCCTTAGTGATGCGAACAGGGTGAAGAGGCAGCTCGTCCTGAAACCACTGCTTATGGCCTTCCCGCCACGTCTTGCGGAAGGTGAGCCTCAACCAGTCTATCTCTCCTTTCAAGCTACCCATCATGAATTCGCCCGCAGGTATGTGGACGAGCTTCATGCCGATTGAATTTGTGATCGCTGTCCGATCGGGCACTTTCTTCAAGGCAAGGTCCAGTCCCCTCAAGGAGCGCGCCCAGCGCGAGCACTCACCAACGTCGGCCTCTGAGGATTCGCATTCCATAATGGCTTCACGCACCAACTGGCGGGCCTGGCCGATCCTTCCAGCCGCGATGAGCTCCCCTGCCTGGCGAATACGTTCTTCCAGGCTGTATTGCGTTGGCGCCCGCTCCGTGGAAGTCGCGTCAGCGAGACGGAGAGCAGGCGACAGTGCAAGCAGCAGGACAAGTGCAAAACAAAAGAAACCTGGTGACCACTCAGTTCTTCGAGGAAAAATTTGTGATATGGGGTGAGTAGTAGTGCTCAGTGCCTTCATTTCAAAAATTCCTTGACATCCATCAAAATTGAGAGAATCCTAGCAGACGGCAAAGGCCAGTCAAGGGACTTTTGAGGCGCTTAGGAGCCTGAAAAGCGCTGGAAAGCTGACTGGTCCGGGGTGAAAAAACGTTGACAATGGCCTTCATTCGTGATAGCCGTATGTAACGTAGCTTCATCCGTTTTACAAGTTGGGCATCCTGTTCTTTCGTTAAGGACAGTAACGAGGGGATTTAAATTTCGGTGAGGAGGTATTTGTTTCGATGAGAAGACTTGCAGTTACTCTTGCAGTGGTTGGTATGGTGATGTTGTTCGCGACGTACGGCATCGCTTTCTACGCGTGGGCACCCTATGCATCGTGGGGCGGCGCCGGATCGTCCAGCAGCAGCGGCTATTGGCCCGCAAGCTCCTCCAGCAGCGGCTATGGCTATTCATATGGTGCCGCTTCCAGCAGCAGCGGTTACTACTATCCGCAGGCTGCCAGCAGCAGCAGCGGTTACTATTATCCTCAGGCCGCTTCCAGCAGCAGCGGTTATTACTATCCGCAGGCTGCCAGCAGCAGCAGCGGTTATTACTGGCCGGCAAGCAGCTCTTCCAGCGGTTGGTACTAGGATTCGAATCTTCGATTCGGATTTTCGCTGAGAGCTTGAACCATACGAACAGCAAGGCGGCCTCCCTGGGTCGGGGGGTCGCTTTGCATTTATGGGACCAACCTTATCCTAGCCCGTGATGCGAAAGCACCTTTCGATCGTATTCCTTAAATTATGCGAGGGAAAATCCCCCCTACCCTCTCTTATCATTAACATAATGCTCGGCCTGGTTCTCTGTTCCTGTGGTGGTAACGGGACATCGGGAGCACTTGACGAGCAGGCCAAGCTCCTTGCCGGAACGTGGAATCTCTCCTATCGGATCGCCGGCGATCGAGAGGAACCGGCAACCAGCCGATTGCTGAGGCTCACCCTCCGAGATGACGCGACATTCCAAGCGCTCTATCGTGGAGACCAGTCGCAGCAATGGATCGTGGCCGGACAGGGAGCTTTCTCCTATTCGGCCTTTCTTCTCCGGCTCTTTTGGGATTCTGGGCAGGAGACGGCTCTTCTGGTTCGGGAGCGATCACCGGAACGGCTGGTGCTGCACCACGGCCTCAATCTGGTCCCTCTTGGCGAGCAAGAACCGGACGAGGTATTCACTGCGGTCGCAGGCGAACAAAGCGGCACCGCGGCCCGGCCTGGTCCTCGGAGATGATGTCGCGCAGGCTGACGGCTCAAGGGAACGGAATTTCTTCGGAATCGAAGCGTTCTTTGATCTTCTCGTTCATTTGGACCTTGGCTTTCAAATAATCCGCCGACCGGACCCATACCGCGGCTTCAATCTTCACACTCTTGTCCGCGAGTTCCTTAATCGTGATGTTCGGTTGTGGTTCCTTTAAGATAAGATCGTCTTCTTCAGCGATACTTCGTAAAATGTCTCTGACCTTCTTCAGATCTGCCTTATAACTTACTCCGATTATTACTTCTAAACGTCGCTTGTCCCTATTTGAATAGTTAATAATCTTGTCGGACATAAGCCTGGAGTTAGGCACAATCACAGTCAAATTATCGGGCGTACGAATCTCCGTATCGAGTAATTTTATCTTCTCGACGGTTCCTCCTGCGCCGCCACCCTCAATTTGGTCTCCTATGCCAAATGGGCGAAATAGGATGATAAGCAAGCCCGCGGCAACATTGCCCAAGTGTCCCCGCAACGCGAATCCGACGGCAAAGCCCGCAGCTCCCACTGCGGCAACCAGGGTGCTGCTTTCAACGCCGAGTTTATGCAGCACCTCGATAAATACTAACCCGTACAAGGCAACATGGACGGCGTTGTCGATAAATCCGACGAGTGTTGGGTCTACTTTTCTCGAGACAAGCACTCGGTGCACAGCATTCCTGATGATTCTCGCCAACCATAGCCCGATTACAAGAATGATAAGCGCTGCTGCGACTCTCCACGCATAAGCGCTCAACGTATCCAAAAGTTGCCCTTCAAAGGCTTGCCACATGAGCATTCTCCTTTAGCCTTCCGTCCGGCGATTTGGCTTTCCATCTGTCTGCAAAGGCCCTTCGGTTCGCGCTAGCGTAAACAGGCTCCCCGTGTCAAGGCAAAAAGGTAAATATCGGCAAATAAAATGCCCAATAATCATGTGATATATCTAGTCTCTACTGAACATAATTAATATTTACATCTATTGCTTTTCTTTTAAACGATAATGTGATAGAGGCCTGTTCTCGAAAGCGAACCCCGACTTGTCTCGGGGCCCCACCGCCGGCTCGTGAAGCCGTGTGATGGCATGCGGAGAGAACTTTTCGGAGCAAGCGTAGTATACTTATAAGGATAATGGGTACATTCTAAACAGGGAGAGGGACAGG
>JBMOME010000162.1:0-11638 GCA_049323095.1 Thermodesulfobacteriota bacterium | reverse complement strand
CGAGAGAAACGTACCTGGAGCTCTCGTCACGGGGAATCCCGTGGATCTTTCTCTCCAACAATGCCACCAAATTAGCGTCGGATCTGGCCGAAGGGATCAGCCGCCTGGGCCTGGCCGTTTCCGAGCATCAGATTCTCAATTCCGCGCTCGCGCTTATCCACGGAGTGCGCACGGAACGCCCCGGATCAAGGGTACTGGTCGTTGGAGAAGCCAAGCTCGTGAACGGCCTAGCCAACGCAGGCGTCTCGATCACCGAGGATCCCGAGCAAGCGGACATTGTCGTGGCCGCGATGGATCGGCAATTCACGTATGACAAGCTCAAGAGGGCGCAAGAAGCCTTGCTCCGCGGGGCGCTCTTCTGGGTTACCAACACGGACGCGGCGCTCCCTGTAGAAGACGGCCTTCTGCCGGGCGCAGGAAGTATTGTGGCTGCCATAGGGACCGCGGCCGGACGGCCTCCGGATCGAGTCTTTGGCAAGCCTTCCCCGGATATGGCGTATCTGGCTCTAGAGGTGCTCGGGCTCCCCGCGGAATCCTGTCTCGTGGTGGGCGACCGCATGGAAACGGATATTCTCTTCGCTCGCAACGCGGGAATGGACTCTGCTCTGGTTTTGACAGGAGCCACCTCGCGCGATGCGTTAAGGGACTTCTCGTACGCGCCGGATTACATCCTGGAGAGTATTGCGGACCTGCCCTCGCTCTTCTATAGTGAAGCGGATTGAAGTTTACACAAAAGAGTCCTTCACATGGGCAAGCCTCGGGTCAGACTCTATGCTCTGAGCACCTGTGACCACTGCAAGTGCACTAAGAAGCTCCTGAGCGACTGTGAGATCGAGTTCGAATGCACCGACCTGGACAAGGTCTCGAAGGAAGAGGTCGCGGCAATACTCGAAGAAGTTAAGAAACTCAATGCACGGTGCTCTTTTCCCACCGTGGTCATCGGAGACAAGGTTATTGTGGGGTTCCGGGAACAGGAAATCAGGGAGGCGCTGGGATTATGACCGCGATCGACCGTGCTGAAGTGGAAAAGCTCTATAAAATGCTGCGGAAGATTCAGGAGCCCAAGGGCCGTTACTTCAATAAGGATAAAGAGAAGGTCTTCGAACTGCTGGAAGGTCTTATCCTCAACAGGCAGCGATACGGATACATGTGCTGTCCCTGCAGGCTTTCCGCGAACGACCGGGAAAAGGACAAGGACATCATCTGCCCCTGTGTGTACAGCCTGCCGGACATCAAGGAATTCGGGAGCTGCTATTGCAACCTATACGTATCCTTGGAATGGAACGAAGGAAAGATCCCCCACGTGTACGTCCCCGAACGACGACCTTCCGAAAAGATGCTGTTCTAATTCGGTTGTATGGCAAGTTCGGCAATATATTTCCGGGAGGAGTGACGAGCCTCTTTTTGGTGGGACACGCGTCTCGCCTGTCTTCAAAAGAATCCAGGCTTCAGAAGCAGAGTTGGCAGTCCCGCGAGGCATGGAGTTGCCCGTCGTGCTCGGGCCGGCAGGGATGCCGGCCCCTACCAAAATAGGATGGAACCCACGAGTAAATGTTGGGCGACGAGCGGTCCGGTAGGGCCGGCGTCCCTGCCGGCCACAGTTTGATCTTTGCACCGGTGGCCGCGATTGCCCATGTTACTTCTTTAACCGCGCATCGGTATAACCTGTCCGTGAAATTACGAGTCGATGTGCTACAGCTCCAGACGCGCCACTGCGCCACGTTCGTGGATTGCCTTCGCGAGTCTTTCGTGAGCTGATTCAATGACGGCTCTCTTGCCTCGTTTCTGTGCGGGTATCTTTAGTTTGTTGGCCTTGGCGAAATCCCGCAGAGAACTTTCATCCGGGAACTCTTGCATCAAACGGTCAGCAACGACTGTAACATCCACTATTGTCATCAGTTGCCGAAAGAGGGCTCGTTTTCGTTCCAGTTCCCGCACTTCCGGCCTGCTGAGATAATCCTCTTGCAGGGATGCCTGGAGCGCACTCAATGAGCGGTCCTCATCGAGCTTGCCGGCACGGTAATGGTACAAGATGACCGCGTCTCGAGCCGCAGCCGGAGTTGCCGGCGGTTGCGCTGCAATGAGCTCACGGTCCTGCGGAAGTGTGCGGAACCGCGCCTGGAAGTAAGCAAGATTGAAGAACTTCTTCCTCGCTGAATCGCTGGAAACGAACCTGTGTATCTGCGAACTAATCGGGTTCTGTTTGGCCCTCTTCTTCTGGAGAGGCGTCGGCGGCAGAAAAGGGGTTAGCCGGTCGATCAAAACCTGGAGCCCTTGCTGGGCCTCGGAGATCAGCTCCTCCGGGATTTCATGCTTCTGTTTCGGCTTCAGTAGCGTGGCCAGCTCCTTGGCTTCCGCGGCTAACTGAGTGTAGTCCATCATTCTCTGGCCTCCATCGCCTTGAGCAGCTCTTTCGTGACCGCTTTGATGTCTTCGTACGCATCGACGGTCGGGGCAAAGAGGCACAGCGGCTTGTGTGCGCTTACTGCCTTGGCGTGGTCGATAAGGTCCCGCACGGGGTACTGGTCAAGAACCGCGGTGCGTGCGTCTACACACTGGAACTCAGGTTTGGCTCGCAATTGATCGACCATAGAGCTGATCTCATCGATCCCATGCTGATGTTCAATAACAGGCCGCTTCTTGTTCAATACCACGCCCAAGACTACAGGATTTACCGCCGTGCGAGCTGCTTCGGCCCGCTTCACGAGCCGGTTGATCTGAAACAAGAGGAGCTTCAGGCCGAACATGGACAACGTATCCGGGATGCATGGAACGACGATGTAGTCCGAGCAATAGATGCCGTTCCTCGTCACGTTATAAAGATTGGGCGGCGAGTCCAGGATCACGTAGTCGTACGCGGGCAGCAACGGCCCAATGCCTCTCCCAAGCAGCCGGTATTCACTCCCTTCCACGTAATACCCATCTGACCGCATGGCAGTCTTCTTTCTAACCACCAGATCTTCCAGTCCGATCAGATGGTAGCTCGACGGGATCAGTCCAAAGCCGTCCAGGTTCCCTGCCGAAGATTCAGCGAACGGGGTGAGAACATCGTGCGGATCGAACTTCAAGGAGAACAGACCGAACGCGGTCTTGTTCATGGCGGTTCTGATTGCGAGTGAGCGCCAGTGTTCGGCGCCAAGGAGCCAAATGCTCGCGTTGGCCTGTGCGTCCAGGTCGACGAGAAGTACCTTCTTAGCGAATTCACGGGCCAGACACGCGGCAATGTTAACCGCGAGCGTAGTCTTGCCTACTCCGCCTTTGAAATTGATGAAGCTGATGACTTTGGCCAATGCTAACCACCTTTGGCGCGGTTCTTATACCGGTGTGCGGCTAAACAATGAACAATTGGCCGAATCAGACACGGACCTGCCAAAGCTCAGGTCCGTGGCACCCCCGCGCCGATAATGATTGGCTGTGGGTGCCACTGACCTGGGCACCAGGTCAGTGCTGCTTTTCGTCCGACGTCACCTTCACCGTTTGAAAGCGAACTGGTATTACGCTTCCTTTTCGGTTGTGCGTCTCATTGCTACCGCCTGTTGCACCTCTATCCACGAGCAGCTGCACCACTTCTGCGTGACCATTGTGGACGGCTCGCATAAGGGCTGTCCAGCCACGCTCATCCTTTGCATTACCGTCAGCGCCTTTGTCCAAGAGCAATTTCACCATCTCGACGTAGCCCTCGTCAGCAGCGCACATGAGGGCGGTACAGCCTGCGTTGTCTCGTGCATTGATGTCAGCGCCTTTCTCCAAGAGCAGTCTTGCCGTCTTCAGGCGACCAAGCCACGGAGACCACGTGAGATCCGTCGGGCCCTGGTCCTCTTTGCCGGTAGCTCCTGTTCCGCTGGTCAGCAAGAGTTCCAGCCTGTCGGCGGTCCCTCCGCCAGCAATCGACAAGAGGTTGGCCCAACCCATCTTGTTTTTTCCGTTGAACGCAGTGTATGCTTCGAGCAGCACAACTTCGACCTCACGGCGACCTAGCCAGGCAGCCCACATAAGCGGCGTTGAGCCGTCGTTGCCCCTGGCGTTCACATCAGCGCCCTTATCCAAAAGCAGTTTCGCCACGTCGGTGCGACCCTCACGAGCGGCCCACATGAGAGCAGTCGAGCCGTCTAAGCGAGTTGCATTTGCGTCAGCTCCCTTTTCCAAAAGCGCTTTTGCCACATCAAGATGACCACGGCTGGCAGCCTCTACAAGAGCCGTGGCTCCATGCCGGTCTCGCCCGTTCACGTCCGCGCCTTTGCGAAGGAGGAGTTTCACCGTATCAGTCTGACCGGACCAAGCAGCCCAAAGGAGTACTGTCCGACCGTCCCAGTCCTTGCCGTTTGCATTAGCGCCCTTGGCCAGGAGGGATTCGACCTGCTCCACATCTCCGCGTAGTGCGGCTTCTATCAGCTGCTCGTCGAGCGAAAGGGTGGCCACTGCGATTCCGACTCCTGGCACCAGCACCAGAATCAAAGGAAGGGCTACATATAGGGCAATGTTGACCGCGAGGGTGGTCTTGCCCACTCGGGCTTTGCGGGTGATGAATTTGAATACGTTGGCCAATCTTAACCACCTTTGGGGGGCCGCTCGCGCTTCATTCTCGGCCGCGGGTCGAGGAAGATTGCGAAACAGTAGATTGACAGGATCGTGGTAACCAGGAACACCAACAGATTCTGATACTCGATTTCGACGAACTGCGCGATTTGCCCAGGGATGTCACCCAGGGCATACATATAGTAGAAAACGTCCCACGCTTTCCAGAAAGACCACGCGGCCAAACATGCCAAGATTACCGTGTAGTAGAGGTTTGCCAGACTCCGAGCCCTGGGACTGGTCTTGGACCAGACATATGCCCTGATACACTGAACGACGAGATACGGCGCCATCCACCTTGCTAGAATCCCGATGATCGATACATCGAGACTCCACCCTCCGCCAACAAGGGCCTTGCCGATTGCCCTGAGACCTTCATCCAAGATGCCCCTCTGAACAAGGGTTACAAAGACGAAGGCCGGCAAGAGGGCCATGCACGCAAGGAAAATAGCCAGTTCTCGAAAAATCTTCCTGATCATGACACGAGTATATCACGCCTCAGTCAGGACGATCTCGGTTTCTGCGGGGAAAACCCTATGGCCTGCTCAAGCGGCTATGAAAGCTGTCTAGAGGCTTGTTCGGTGGTCTTATGGAGTTCGCACGGCAGCACAACAGCCTTTGTAGGATGCTGTTCGCTACGCTCACCATATCCCTCGAGCTCACCAATGTGTCCCACGCGGATTATTGGCTTTGGTAGGGCCGGCGTCTCTGCGGGTCCGCCAATGACCGGCACGGAGGCCGGTCCTACCGAAGACCGTGATAGATGCGGTTCCCCTGCTTAGCGCAGGGTCACCACATCCTACACCCTGCTGGACAAGCCAGCAGTGGCACCTGCGGTACAGATGGGTCTTGCGCGCTGATCTCATGAAGCTTGCCAAAGACTGCCTCGGCTGAGATACTGCGCTCGTACTTGCATCATTGCCAACGAAATGAGGCTGAACACAAACCAGTGCCCTGGAAAGAGAAATACGCTTCTCGTGTGCTGAGCCCCGAGGAAGCCGCGGCCAAGATCAAGCACGGCGACCGAGTCTTCCTGGGGAGCATGTGTGCGGAACCAAGGCTCATCATAAGAGGTCTCTCAGGGTCGTACGTGGAGGACGTCGAATTCGTGCAGCTCAAGGCCGGCGAAGAGGCTTCTCGCCTGGTTGCGGAACGTAAACCCCGCTTTCGGCTCCGTACTTTCTACATCGGGCGCGGCGGAGACGGCTCTGACGAGTCATCCCAGGCCGACTACGCGCCACTGTTTCATTCGGAGATCCCCCGCTTTTTCAAGAACCGGAGAATCGCCATCGACGTGGCCGTGGTCCAGGTGTCCGAGCCTGATCGTTTCGGGCAGGTGAGCCTTGGAATATCCGTGGACATAAGCCGGTCCGCACTGGAATCGGCTCGGCTGGTCATAGCCCAGGTGAATCCGCGTATGCCCCGGACGTTGGGCAGCACCTTCATCCCCGTGGATCGCATTCACTACCTGGTGGACGGGGAACAAGAGCTGACCGAGCTGGAAAACGTCAGTCTAACCGAAACCGATAGAGCAATTTCGCGTTTCTGCAGTGAGCTGATTGAGGACGGTTCAGTGCTCCAAGCCGGTTTTGCCGCGATATCCCACGGTCTGAACGAGTTCATCATGGATCGGAAAGATCTGGGCGTCCACACGGAGATGTTTACCGACCCGATCATCGATTTGATCGAAGCCGGGGTGGTCACCAATGCCACCAAACCCATGCATACGGGCAAGTCGGTGGCCACATTCTGCATGGGTACCAGACGCCTGTACGATTACGTGGATAGCAATCCCCTGTTTGAGTTTCAACCCACGGACGCTGCGCTGAACCCGCTTGCTATCGCGAGCATCCCAAACATGGTCGCGATCAACATTGCGGTGCAAGTAGATCTCAGAGGCCAGATACGACAGGGCGGCCCACAATGGACCCCGTTCGAAGGCTCCGGCGGAGATCAGGATTTCATGAGAGGCGCGGGGCTTTCGCGAGGCGGGCGATCGATCGTATGTCTCAGGTCAACGGACGCGCGGGGCAGGTCCACCATTGTCCCGCACTTCGGCCCCAAAGCCGCTGTAATCATGAACCGCGGAGACGTGCATTACGTGGTGACCGAGTACGGGGTGGCATACCTTGGCGGCAAGTCAATCCGCGAGCGAGCCCTCGCGCTCATCGAAATTGCTCATCCGACCCACCGGGAATCGCTGATGAACAAGGCCCAGCAGCTCGGATTTGTCCATTCCGACCAGTTTTACGTCAAGGCGATTTCGCCTGGACTGCGGGCCAGGATTCGGACCGATCGCGTCTTGAAGGACGGGCTGAAATTCCATATGCGAGCGCTCAAACCCACGGATGAAGGTATGTTGCGGGACCTGTTCTACCACCTTTCGGATAACTCCAAGTATTTCCGTTACTTTAGTCAGAAACGGAGCATGCCTCTCCAAAATCTCCGCAAGTACGTCAACCTTGCGGCAGATAAGGGTTTGTCCATAGTCGCTACCATCGGCCCGAGAGAGAATCGCCGGATGATCGGGGAGGCACGGTATGTCTTCGTGCCAAACGATCCTCTGCCGGATTGCGCGATCATGGTCGACGAGGAATTCCAGAAGCGCCGCGTGGGCGGCCACCTGCTCCGCCATTTGATCGAGATCGCCATTGAGCAAGGTGTTCCGGGATTCAAAGGAGATGTGCTTCCCTGGAACGATCCGGCAGTGAAGCTGCTCGAAGGGTTGCCCTACGTGATCCACCGCAAGTACGTGGACGGGGTGCTGGAAGTCCGATTCATGTTTGATGAGTTCAAAGAGCCGCGCCAGGAATAGCGCTCGCCCTACGTCCGGAACCCCGCACTAGCCTCGTGCCTAATTCCGTGCTGCCAACCTCTCTTGAACCGCTTTGCTTGTAAGCTCCCGCAGTGCATCTGCGGCGATCCAGCGTGCGGACTTTGATTCCATCCGGCTCAACTCACGCGCTGCATTTATTGCTGACTCATTGAGCCTCGCGTTTCGCTTTCCGATCTGTCTCAGCGCCCAGTTGACCGCCTTCATCACGTAGTTGCGTTCATCCGAAGCAGCCTTCCTGACGAGCGGCAAGAGCGCCTCGAAATCCTTATCCATAGCCTTCTTATCATGCACTGCGAGACAGGCAATAAGAGTAAATGCCGCCCTTCTAACGAATTCCTCCGGACGCGAGTTCCATTCAGCGACTTTTCTTCGGGCAAATGGCGTCTTGCGGAACAGGTTGTTGCAGCACTGATCGCACAGATCCCATGAATTGAAGTCGTGCGCCCAGCGGTCCATCTGGGCTTCACCAACCAGGTCGGGCACGTCGATCATGGATGCGAGGATTCTTGCTTCGTGGATACCCGAGGCCCACAGCTTCTGCGCGAGCTCGTGGTCTTTCCCGACTTGCTTGGCCAAGTTACGGAGCTTCGGAATCGATACGCCATACGCCGAAGAGCTGTTGATCCCATACCGGGCCATACCTTTGACTGCTTCAGGATCGCCCCAGGATTTCAACTGAGCCAGTATTTCCTTGTGATCCACGGCGTTCTTCTTTCGCATCGATGTTTCCTAAGAAAGGTATGGAATGGTCCTGTCGCGGGGATTTACACCAGTGCGCTTTCAAACACTGAAGAAGGAGTTAGACCAAAGGCAGCACTGACCTGGTGCCCAGGTCAGTGGCACCCAAGACGCAATCAATTTCGGGCAGCGGGGTGCCACCGACCTGCGCTTTGGCAGGTCGGTGTCTGGTTTAGAGGACAATTCATTGTCTGACAGCGCACTGGTATTACGCCCGCTTGGCCGCTGATCGGTTCACGGTGTTTCGACGGGCGGATTGGCTGGGTTTCCGGCTTCGCGCAACAGCCTTGCCACGACGCGCATCTCTTCTTGAAGACCCATCGGATCCGATCCCAGAATCCTGCATCCATATTTCCTGTGCGGCCGAAGTGTCCACATCGAATGGAGCATAGCCTCGCGAATCGCCGAGTACTTCTTTCAAGTAAAGACCTGTGTACGAGCCAGGATTCTGACCGATCTCTTCCGGCGACCCGGTGGCGATCACTCGGCCTCCTTCATCGCCTCCTTCAGGCCCGAGGTCAATGATGTGATCGGCCACCTTGATTACATCCAGGTTATGCTCGATCACCACCACGGTATTGCCCTGCTCCACGAGGCTCTGAAGCACTTCCAGGAGCTGGCGTATATCCGCAAAGTGGAGCCCGGTGGTAGGCTCGTCGAGTATGTAGAGAGTTCGGCCTGTGCTGCGCTTTGAAAGCTCACGGGAAAGCTTGATCCGCTGCGCTTCGCCTCCGGAGAGTGTGGTCGCGGGCTGCCCAAGCTTGATGTATCCCAGACCGACCCGCTGGAGCGTCCGCAGCTTGTTTGCTATGGACGGGACATTTTCCATGAATTCAGCCGCCTGATTTACCGTCATGTCCAAAACGTCCGCGATGGTCTTTCCTTTGTATCTGATGTCCAGCGTCTCACGGTTGTACCGCTTTCCGTGACACACATCGCACTTTACATACACATCGGGGAGGAAATGCATCTCAATCTTGATGATGCCGTCGCCGGAACACGCTTCGCAGCGTCCTCCCTTTACGTTGAAGCTGTACCGGCCCGGCTTGTATCCACGCATCCGAGATTCAGGCAGACTGGCGAACAGATCCCGGATGAATGTGAAGACTTGCGTGTATGTGGCAGGGTTGGATCGCGGAGTGCGTCCGATTGGACTCTGGTCTATGTCGATGACTTTGTCGATGAATGCGACCCCGTCGATCTGGTCGAACTCCCCTGCCCTCGCCCGGCCGCCGTACAAGCGCTGAGCAAGAGCGCTCAGCAGCGTATCCACGATCAAGCTGCTCTTGCCTGAGCCGGACACTCCCGTGACGCATGTGAAGAGACCCAGCGGAATAGCGACTTCAATTCCTTTGAGGTTGTTCGCTCGAGCCCCTCGTATGACGAGCCTCTTCTTGCCGGGCTTGCGACGCTTCCCCGGCACAGGGATATGCTCTTTCCCGGACAGGAATGCGCCTGTCAGCGATTCTTTCGATCGGAGCAATTCCGAGGGAGCGCCTTGGAAGACGATCTCGCCTCCCATGCGTCCCGCGCCGGGTCCCATGTCGATGATGTGATCCGCGCTGAGAATCGTTTCGGGGTCGTGTTCCACCACCAGGACCGTGTTCCCCTGGTCTCTGAGATCCTTCAAAGTCGCCAGAAGACGCTGGTTGTCCCTCTGATGGAGCCCGATGCTCGGTTCGTCAAGAATATAGAGCACACCGACCAAAGACGACCCAACCTGCGTGGCGAGACGTATCCTCTGAGACTCCCCACCAGACAGCGTTGCAGAGGCGCGGTCAAGGGTGAGGTAATCCAGGCCCACCTTTTCCAAGAAACCTAGACGATCCCCGATCTCCTTGATAACTCGGCGGCCGATCTCCAGCCTTCGCTCGTCTAAGCGAAGCTCTTGCATGAATCGGGATGCGTCACGCACCGACATGGAAGTCAGTTTGTGGATCGGCAAATCCCCGACCAGCACATGACGAGCTTCACGCTTAAGCCGCGCACCGCCGCAAGATGGGCAGGGAATTACACTCATGTAACGTCCGAGCTCGTCGTTGACCTCTTCCTGGTCCGGGTTTCGATATCGTCGCTCCAGATTAGGAATAATCCCTTCAAATGGCTTGCGGAAATAGTGCCGTCGGCCGTGCCGTTCGAAATAGAAATTAACCTCCTCGGAACCTGAACCGTACAGGAGGGCCTGCTGAACCTTTTGCGGCAACTCCCGGAACGGGGTTTCTGCGTCAAACCCGTAATGATTCGTGAGAGCATCAATCATCTGGTCCAGGAAGACCGAATTTCGGTTACTCCAGGGCGCGAGTGCTCCTTCGCTAATGGAAAGAGTCGGATCGGGCACGATGAGATCCGGATCGAAGCGCACCTGCACCCCGAGGCCGCCGCAGGTCTCGCACGCGCCGAACGGGTTGTTGAACGAGAAGAGCCGTGGCGCAATTTCGCCGAACGATATGCCGTGCTCAGGACAAGCGAACTTCTCGCTGAACAGGAAAACCCGGCCATCCTGATCTTCCGCCATCGCGGTTCCGTCCCCCATCCGAACCGCAGTCTCCATGGAATCCGCGAGCCGCTTCTCTAGGCCGGATTTCACCACCAGCCTGTCAACCACAACCTGGATAGTGTGCTTCTTGTTCTTGTCCAGACGGATCTCTTCCGACAGATCTCGCATCTCACCGTCAACCTTCACCCGGACAAAACCATCTCTGGCCAGGCGCTGGAGCTCCTTCTGATACTCACCCTTACGCCCCATCACGATGGGCGCCATGAGCACGACGCGCGTACCTTCCGTCAGCGCCATCACCTGGTCTACCATCTGCTGGATAGTCATGGAGCTAATGGGCTTGCCGCACTCCCAGCAATGCGGAATCCCGATCCGCGCGTACAGGAGCCTCAGGTAATCGTAGATCTCAGTGACCGTCCCGACGGTGGAACGAGGGTTCTTCGAGGTGGTCTTTTGCTCGATACTGATGGCCGGCGAAAGCCCCTCGATGAGGTCCACATCCGGCTTTTCCATCATCTCCAGGAACTGCCGCGCGTACGCGGAGAGCGACTCCACATAGCGTCGCTGGCCCTCAGCGTAGATCGTGTCGAACGCAAGGCTCGACTTGCCCGATCCGGAGAGGCCCGTAATCACCACCAGCTTGTCACGCGGTATGTCGAGGTTGATGTCCTTGAGGTTGTGCTCTCTGGCGCCTCGTATAATGATTTCTTTGCTACCCACTTGATTTCCTTGAACTGACCTTCATGTTCCTGCCGGGAGGTCGGCCGACTCACGCCAGGGTTGGGCCGTTTCGATGGCCCCCCTGCCGAGTAGATTGCCATCTTCTTAGCCGAACGCAAGCGTTCTTGCGACGCCCACGCGATGTATACCGATGCGCATTTAAGAAGGTAAGACGGGGAGAACCTTTTTGTAAAAAGGTTCCTCCCCGGACCCCTTTCCAAAAACTTCTATACACCGTTGGCATTCCTGCTTCCTAGATGGAAGCAGGAATG
>JBMOME010000161.1:8903-11666 GCA_049323095.1 Thermodesulfobacteriota bacterium | reverse complement strand
ACGCCCGCAGGCGCACTGGCCCCGACGTCACACGTCGGGGTCGCGCAGCGACAGGAGGTTTATACGGACGGATATGCGACTCCTGGCTTTTGTTGCTCGACAAGCTGGCAAGAGAATAAACCTCCTATGCCTTCGGCACCGGGACGTATAACGTCCCGGCCACCCAACCATCGTGGCACGCGATTCCCAGTGCCACGACTTTTGAGACAGCCTGGGCCGTGCGCGCGCTCTAGTTGACTATCGTGAGGCGTACGGGGGCCAGGAGGGTCACATAGGTCCCGTTTTCGCTATTCCGTCGGGCAGCGATACCGATGTGCGCCTTGATTAGCGCTGCTACCGTGCGAGCATCTTCCGGGCGCATGCGGACGCAGCCGTGGGACTGATTTCCTCCAATGCTCCGCGGGGCATTGGTGCCGTGGAAACGGTATCCGTAATCGTCCAGCCGCATCTTACCTTCGACGAAGTCCTCGGACGCCGGCGCAGGCTTCTTGGTGCGAGGGGCTCGCTCCGGCCTCTTCTTCAGCAGGGGCGCCATTGTCCCGCCGTACACTGCACGGCTCGGTCGCTGACCTGCAGCCCAAGCACGATTCGGAGGCGGAATCCACCAGGGAGAGTCGTCATAAATGTGGGTAACGAAATATTCGCCTTTGGGAGTGGGGAAACCGGCAGATCCCAACCCTACCTTGGTCTCGAAGAGCACGTCCTTTCGGCCTTCGCCTGCGTGAGCGATCACTCTCAGCCAGTGTTTGGAATGGCTTACCTCTATTTCCACGAGCTCATACGTGCTCTTGGGCGATTGAGACACCCGGGCCGTAGGACCACCCGTGTTATCTCGAAGAGAGCGATCTTTCGTCCGAGAGCGAGTGCTGAGGGGCCTATTGCTCGCACTTGCCTCTCTCATGCTGTACAGGCCACTGGACAGACCTCCAGGTAATCGAAAGATCGGAAGAGCGAGACGCAGCCAATCTCCCGCATTGCGAAGGAGTGCGTCCGATTCTTCGTGGACGTCCGTTAACAGGCCCGATGAGCTCGATAAGGCAAGCGGCTCCTGTGAAAGAGGCCCTGCGCTGGGAACAAGCCCCGGGAATCCTTCGAGCGAGGCCTTGTCAACCGCGGCCACCAAGGGAAGCAGAACAGCCCTCTCTGCGGTAACCAGACCCGGCGAACTGGTGGATGGAGAAGGAAGAGAGGCATTGCTCTTGCTAGAGCGCTGCTTCTTAATAGCAGTCGCCTTGGAAGATGCCGGCTCTTCACCGAAGAGCGGATCTCCCAACACAAGCGCTGACACACAAACCAGACCCAAATACAGGCACAACGATCGAAACATGACTGTATCTTTTCGTTCCCGTGCTCATCATAAGAGAATATTTTGAGTATTTTACAGTATCTCACGGCTGAAAATCAACGAGAAAATCCTCTTTCCCGCATCCATGCACTGTGGAAGACTGTAGAAGACCATCCAATGTAGAAGACCATCCAAAACCGGACAACGGACCGCGTAAAACCGGACAGATCTCGGGTGCAAAGCACACGGCCGTCCGTCCCTGGCATCTGGAGACTCAAGCTGGAAATTCTTTTCTTGACGCTTTTGCTCGGTTCGGTATGATAAACCTGCACTGAATGCCCATCGCATTATTTCAATCTCTTACCCTTTTACTACCAGGCCCAGGGGGAGAAGCTGAGGCCGTGCCATCTGTGTGTTCGGAAGAGGACTAACCGGTCCAGGATCGGTTTCAAGACATGGGATGGCCACTGCAACCACAACAACGGGTGCGTTCTTTCGTCATGGCAGCTTGATGCCGGTCTACAAGCGCTAGCAGCGCTTGCAAAGTCGGGAGTTTTTGGGAGAGGGGTCCGGGGAGGCCCTTTTTACACAAAAAGGGCTTCCCCGGCTACTCCTGCAAACTCTCTTCACCTTTACCAAGGTCTGATGCCGATGCCGATCCAAGAAGGCTAGACGAGCACGGCAGCGGGCTGGGGATCTCCTGAACGAAGGTCTGACGGCCTTGCGTCGTCCGTAGTGAAGGAGATCCCCAGCTCATAGCTGCCCACAATCTACCTGCTTGATCGCGCATCGGCATCCACTGGAGCGGATCTATGAAACATGAATCGGCATTCCAAACGATCTTGGCTCCCAGCGAGACCTCAACTATTGATCTCAGTACGTTGCTCACTGGGGATTTTTCCTTTACAGCAGGTCCTGGTTCCACGGTGATACGTTCGAGCCTCCTGGGGAAGCTGTTCGAAGCCCTCCCCTTGCCCGCGCTGCTCATCCAACGTTCCGGTATCGTGGCGTTTGCCAGTCAAGCGTGTGCAAGATTCAGCAAGGACTACGAATCGATCATTGAAAAAGCCTTTTCCGAGCTGTTTCCTTCCGAAGAATCCCAGGCACGCGCGGTGTCGCTCCTGGAAGAGGTCTTCCAAACCAGGAAACCACTCAGTGGTGAGTTTCTGTTGGACGTGCGCGGTCGCCGGATTTGGGCCCGGATGAGTTTCCGATCTGTCAAGGTGAGCGAAGTTAACGCTGCTCTGGTGCTCGTGGAGGATCTTACCCATGAGAAGGCCGAGCTCACGACACAGCGCAAGCACAACGAAGAACTCCGTAAAGAGATTGCCCGCCGCGAAGCTACTGAAAAGGCGCTCCGAGAGACCGAACAACGGTGTGAATCCGCGATCAAGGGCGCGGATGCTTCTCTCTGGGAATGGAACATCAGCACCGGCTCGATGGTCTGTGACTATCGTTTCTCAGAGATTCTCGGATAC
>JBMOME010000161.1:0-8893 GCA_049323095.1 Thermodesulfobacteriota bacterium | reverse complement strand
GTGAGGTCCGACAGCACCAACACTCGTGGCGCGGACTGACTCATCCCGCGGATCTTCCCATCTTCGACCAATGCATAAAGGATCACTTCGCAGGTCGATCCGAATACGTGGACGTGGAGCACAGAATCCGCGCCAAATCCGGTGATTGGAAGTGGATTCTCACCAGAGGAAAGGTCGTGGAGCGCGACGGTCGCAATCATCCTCTTCGCGTTGTGGGCACCATATTGGACATTACGGAACACAAAAAGAATGAGGAGCGCGTTCGAGCGCTCACCAAGGCTTTGATAAACGCGCAGGAAACGGAGCGGCGTAAACTCGCGCTTGACCTTCATGACGAGGTGGCTCAGCAGCTCTCAGCCTTCAGGATGTTTCTCGAACCGGTCAGGCTGGATCTCGCCGTTTCGCAGCCTGAGATGGCGCAAGAGGTCGCCAGGGTATCCAAGATGGCCAAGGATCTGGTGGAACACGTCCGCGATCTCTCCTATGCCTTGCGACCATCAACCCTCGATAGTTACGGACTCGTGGCAACCCTCAGTCAGTACTGTACGGACTACTCCAAGATGAACAAGATCAAGGTCAATTTCTTTCCCTCGGGAATGGAGAAGGTGACGCTCGATTTTGATAGTGAGATCAACCTGTTCAGATTGGCGCAGGAAGCTCTGACCAATGTGAAAAAGCACGCGAACGCGCGTGCGGTGAGGATCAAGCTCCAAGCCTTGCAGCCGTATATTACCCTGAGCGTTGAGGATAACGGCACAGGCTTCGATGTGCCTGGGGAGGCAGCCAGGGAAATGGGTCAAAAGAAAATGGGCCTTTGGAGCATGGAGCAGCGAGCGACCCTCCTTGGTGGTAGGCTGTCGATCCAGTCAAAACCGGGCCAGGGGACCCGGGTCTTCGTTAAGATTCCGTTGAGGGTGAACGGCCATGAAAGCCAAAAAGCGAATCCTGATCGTTGACGATCATCCTGTGGTTCGGGTAGGGCTCAAGTCCATCGTTGCGCGTGGTAAAGCCTTTGAGGTCGTGGGTGAGGCGGGCACATCGCGGGAAGCCTTGAGCATGGCCCTTGAACTGAAGCCTGATATCGTCTTGCTGGACATCTCGCTGCCTGATGGAGATGGTGTCAACCTTCTCAGGGAGCTTCGCAAGGTCCTGCCTCAGGTCATTTGTCTCATGGTGAGTGTCCACAAGGACGCAGGTCACATTGCGAGGTCGTTTCAGGCAGGAGCTACGGGCTACCTGATCAAGGAATCCATGCCCGAACAGCTCGTGGAAGCGCTGGAGGTCGTGTCGGCAGGGGGATATTTCTTTGAACGCCCCACGTCGGCTGAAGATGTAGACCAGATCAAGAATCTTGAACCAGAAGGCCCGGACGACCCGGCATCTCGGTACGAGTCACTGACGAGACGCCAGAAGGAGGTCATGAAGCTGCTGGCCCAGGGATTGCCGTACAAGACCATCGCCGAGCGGCTCCACATCAGCGAGACAACGGTTAGCCACCACCGCGCCCAGATTATGGGCAAGCTGGGGATAAGAAATCGCGCCGAACTGCTCCAGGTTTCCATAGGCCTTGGTCTCGTCGATACCGGTCCATGAAGACCCACGAAGGCTCACCGTCGGCCTATTGCGGCAAGCGGCGAAATTCACGTCCAACGGCGAAAAGCTGTCCTGAACGATTGGTAGGCGCCGGCCTCCGTGCCGGTGCAAATTGTCGTGCTACGAAACACCGCAACGGCCGCTTTTGCCAAAAAGCATGGCAACTTTCTGCCATAAAAATGGCAACTTTTCACTATTGACGCCCCAGGTGGGTCCAGTTGTAAGATATCCGAACTTGGGGGAGCTAGCTATCCTCCCATCGTTTTGTTTCAACAACTTATCCTTCTCAACTAGGCCCACGGGGAGGCGCCGGGCCGATGGCAAAACCTTCAACTAAACGTAACTGCGAAGCGGTTGTACCAGGCGACGTTCTGATGCATCCGCCAACCATATGGGCACGAGAACGCGGGTTGTAGTTAGGAACCCGGGAGTTTTTGGGGAGGGGTCCGGGGAGAATCCCCCTGTATCCCCCTTTATAAAGGGGGAGCCCACATACCCCCCTTAATAAAGGGGGGTAAGGGGGGATTTGAAGGGCTTCCCCGGCCAATCTTCAAAGGCTCTTCGGTAAATCCTTTCCTCTGTGGGGCGGACTTTCCAGTCCGCCAGGAATGGCAGGTAATACCGCGTTTCGTGGGATTGCCCTACAGAGGGAAGTGGGAGGGTGATAACTAGCCGAGCTTATTAGACGAGCCCTGGTCGAGGAAGCCATCTGAGAAATCTGCGGAGTTTTCCCGCCTCCCCGCCCTTGATGGGAGGGGCACGGGGAGGGTGACAACTAGCCGAACTTATTAGACGAGCCCAGATCCAGGAAGCCATCTGAGAAATCTGCGGAGTTTTCCTGCTCCTGGCGGTCCTGGGCCGACGCACCCACCAATTGCTAAGACTACCGAATATTCCAACCTGATTGCAGTGCGCAAAATTAATACAACTTGAATGATAAAGACGGATCTCTCTCGTTATGCTCCTGCTCAAAAGAGGAGGATGGGGATATGGATCAGTGGTTCGTGGGACAGCATTCGAGCCCATTCGTAAGTTCTTTGGTGATGCTTCCGCGAGCCGCCCCGGAGAGGCGGATCACTAAATCGAGACAATTTACTGCCAGACGCGCGGCCTTCGGGATCGGAACTTCTCCACCTCTGAGGTCTACGCTGTGTATGCTAAAAGCTGCGGCGGCGTAGGATTAACCGGAGATTTGCCATGAGAACTCATTGCAAACCAATGATCATAGTCTGGTGGCTGCCTGTGGTCCTGGCTTGCGCGTTGCTGGCATGGGCTGGGTGCGCGAGGAACCAGACCTTAGCAGTCGACGAGCAACTGGTCGATGCGGTGAAACGCGGAGATCTTCCGGCAATCGAAGCCCTCGTGGGCAAAGGCGCTGACGTCGGTATCAGGGACGAATATGGCGGGACATTATTAATGTATGCTGCCGCAGACGGCAAATTGGATGTGGTTGAACTGCTCATAAAGTTGGGTGCTAACGTCAATGCCAAGAGAAAAGATCAGATAACGGCTTTGCTGTATGCCATCGACGCAGGGCGCATGGACCTCGCCAAGTTATTGATAGACAAAGGGGCCGACGTCAATGCTAGGGACCACGCCGGCAAGACGCCAGTGATGGCTGCTTCCGTGCGAGGGAACGCTAAAATACTTCGAATGCTCCTGGAGAAGGGTGCCGATATAAGTGTCGCAACGGAAAATGGCGAGACAGCTCTGATGTTCGCTGCCAATGGCGGCAGCCTGGAAGAGACAAGGCTGCTCATCGAACATGGAGCAGACGTCAATGCCAGGAGAAAAGACGGAGCGACTGCTTTAGTAGGTGCCATTGGTGGTGGAGGGCATTTGGATGTAATCAAGCTGCTTGTCGAAAATCGCGCTGATGTTAATGCCAAGGTCCGAGGCCTCGTCACTCCGTTAAGGCTCGCACAAATGAATAGCCTAACAGAAGTGGTCGAGTACCTGAAAGCGCAGGGAGCGGAGTAACGCGAGGGCAAACGTCGGGTGGTGGGACATGAGCCCCATATGCGAGACCAAAAAGCGGAGGAATCGTCTTGCCAGATCTCTGCAGGTTGATCGGTGGGACGTCGGGAAGGATCTGTGCATTTGTTTCTCAATGGAGCGACCACCGTGCAAACCTTCGAGGCCCGAGCGTATCCATATTCGGACGTTGAAAGAAGCATACCGACGAGAGTGTAACTACTGAGTGCCCCAAAAGACAGATATTGTTTAATTTTGGCTCGCTCAGAGATGTGGTATTTCTCGAGGACACACATGGGTTACATAGGTCGTGCCATCGACGAGCAATTCAAGACCACTGAAGACGGCCGCAAGTTGTTCTTCCCGTGGAAGTGGTTCTGGCCGTGGAAAAGTTACCGTGGATACATCCTTTGCTCAGACAAAGAGTACGAAAGGCTGCGCAGAGGAGAGTCGCTCTGGCTGAAGGTAGGTCAGCCTTCAGCACTGTTGGCGGCGTTCTTGATCCACAACGTCACAGAGTCTGCCACAGGGAGCTTTTGGATGGGCTTTGTCATGTTTTTTGTATCTTTTATACCTTTTGCGGTTTCCCATCTTCTTTGGCTCCATACACAGTGCCGCGGCATGAAGGTAACAAAGGAGAAGTACTGACTGAGATCGCCCTGACTACAGTTATATGCATGGGACGCTGGATAGGCCCAACGGGTACTATCCCTCTCGGAGAATCGGAAAATTCGCTCTTCAACAGGAGGCAGGATGGCTGGCGGAATAGAGCTCGTAGTCGGAGTTTTGAAGGTCATGGGAAGGGCAGGCATTAGGGAGGCGGAACATGTCGCGGTGGAGCAAGGAACCAGTCAGACTGTTGCGGTAGGCGTCGGCGCTTTCTGTGAATTCTCGGTCAATGCCGGTGGAGAGGCTGTCCTAAACGCGGTTGATACGCCCCCTGACTCGCCGCTGTCCTCGGTTGAACAAAACCTAGTACCGGCCCTTGCTGAAGTGGGATTGGCTTACATGCTTGGAGAGGGCATGGTGGCACTTGGGGCTTCAGCTGGTGCTGTGGCATCACTTCCCGTGACGTTAGGTACAGGGGCAGTTGCAGTATTAGTCGTTGGACACAAGAAGCAAGATATTTATAATTTCTATGAGGGCTTCAAGAAAATGCCCGGCGACGCCCTCAAGCTGGCTGTCTCATTTTTTAAGGCCATATTCCATTTCCCTATTGAATGTATAGTACACGAACAAGTGTGGGGCGGTTGGTGGATTGGGTATCAAAAAAATCCTCAACCGCGCGGGACTTTTAAGCGTAGGGATCCTCTTATTATTGATCTCGACCGGGACGGCATAAATACTCTTGGCACTGATGCGGGGGTATACTTTGATCATGATGCCGATGGCTTCGCCGAAAAAACGGGATGGGCAAGTCCACCTGATGGATTTCTTGTCATGGATAGAAACGGCGATGGTATCATCAATGACGGCAGGGAAATGTTTGGTGACCAGACCGCATTGCAGAATGGCAATAAGGCGACGAACGGGTTCCAAGCATTGACTGAATTGGATGGTAATAAAGATGGGAAGATCGACGCTAACGATGCGGGATATTTTCACCTCAAGGTTTGGCAAGACGCGGACAGCAACGGACTTTCTGCGCCAGACGAGTTGCACTCCTTGTACGAACTTGGCATCGCTACGATACAGGTGGACTCAACCGGCGGCATCCTGACAGATTCGCAAGGCAACACGCAGACTCGCTGGGGCGTAATCGAAAGGGTTGATGGAAGCGCGGGCCAGATCGGAGAGTTCCAACTCCAGAGTAATAGTGCTTTGACGTTAGTTAATGAATGGTTCTCTGTGCCTGATGACATAGCCGGTCTTCCGGATCTGGCTGGGGGAGGAATCGTCCACAATCTTCACCAGGCGATGGTGCGGGACTCCACTGGCCAGCTGAAATTCCTTTTGGAGCAGTTCGCCAATGCCGGAGATCCCATCTCACGCAATGCCCTGATGGGACAAATTCTATACAAGTGGACAGGAAGC
Source organism: Thermodesulfobacteriota bacterium (assembly GCA_049323095.1). Lineage (GTDB taxonomy): Bacteria > Desulfobacterota > Desulfomonilia > Desulfomonilales > Desulfomonilaceae > VGSG01. The sequence goes on along the minus strand of JBMOME010000161.1, from coordinate 3,292 downwards.
GATTCAATAGAGCCCTCCAGCCGGGGGCCTAATATCGATGCGCGTCAGCTCGCGGTCTTGGAGAAATTCATGGGACGGCCTTTCAAAGAGGGAGACAATCCAACTCCGTCCTATGAGGCTTCAATTGGATTGAAGGAAATCTATCGGCAGCTTTTCGAGTACTTCTATGCAGGCCTGATGCACCAGACTCACTTGGAATCTGTTTGGAGAAAAATATACTACACGTGGAACGAACAGTCAGGAATCGAAGCGAATTTCTCTCTCGCGGCGCAAGATATTACCGAGGCGCTTGCTAATAATGCCGAAGACGGAAAACAGTTGCTCGGTGAGTTCGCGCGCACGATGCGCGGTTTTGGGGCCCAGAGGACGTCAAGCTATCTCGCTTTGCGCGAGGCGTTTATTCAGCAAGATCCGAGTCTGGGGTGGGTTATAGACTCAGGCGGCTTACCCGTTTATGAACATCTGGGGCAAGGAATCCGTGGATGGAGACCTCATATCGAAGGAACAGATAATGCCGACGCGGTCAGAGGCAGCCTCACCGAGGGAGACGGATACCTGAACGGTTTGAATGGGAATGATGTCATATACGGGACTTCCCGTGGCGAAATTCTATACAATGAGGCGGGTGATGCACTCCTTTCAGGCGAGGGTGGCAATGACTGGCTGTGGGCCGGAGAAGGTAACGATATTCTGGATGGTGGAACCGGCAACGATTGGCTTAGCGGAGAAGTGGGCAATGATACGTACATATTCCGGAGAGGTTCCGGCCAGGACATCATCATCGACCCTGATCCAACCGCAGATAACGCAGATACGATCTGGTTGGGGAGCAATCTCACCCCGGACGAGATCGTTCTCAGACGCTCCGGCAATAACCTTGTCCTGAAGATTATCGACACCACCGATACCCTTACAGTCCAAGACTACTTCAGGAACGACAGCCCGCTGAACCGCATTGAACAGATCCAGTTTATGGACGGCACTGTCTGGACTCATGACGACCTGCATGGAGTTGCAGCTTGAACCGGGGATTCTTTATGAAAACTCGATGGATTTCCATGATTACAAAATGCTGGTTTCTTATCATCACCAGGAGAGGGGCTGCCTGATGCCACGATACACTCGATTGGTAGCGTTAGCTTCCACTGGTCTAATCTATCTTTATGAGGTTGGATCGACTTTTGCGAGCGGTGGCCCGGTCGTACCGTTCTACAAGGAGGTTTTTGCGCACTCTCCCATCTGGGAAGTCCTGGCCGCCTATTCTAAGCTTCTGGCCGTGATTTTCTGCGCTACTGTGGCAGTTGAGTATCTTACCGTTTATTTCCTGCTCGGAGGGCCCTCGAAAGTTAGGATTAAGCTCCTTTTCTACATTGTGTTAATAAACATGGTCACCAATCCTGCTGCGCAATTTCTGATGCTTTTCGTCGGAGACCCTGATTTGGTTGGCTCTGCGGAGCTAGCCCTCGTGGTGACCTGCGTGATAGAATTTGTGGTTGTGACAGTTGAGTACGGGCTTCTTAGATGGGTGTTTGGACGCATGCATCGGCGTGGCCTGCTGTATAGGCCTGTCACCGCGACAAGGACCTTCGTTATATCTCTGGTAGCAAACGCGGCGAGCTTCGCGATTGGGGTCGTCGGTTCTATTTCCATAATACCACTCTTGTACAAATGAGAACATGCGGCAGCACGCTTTGATTGGCAACGATGCGCAGGAACAAGGCAATCTTTAAGGAGGAGAAAAGATGGCAGAGTGTGTTTGTCCACCCTCAAGTGAACGACTTCTTGAAATAGCACTAGCGAAGTTTGACATGAGAGACCCGGAGACCGGAAAGCCCTATTACGAATTTCGTAACGGCGGTGACGGCGGGAATCAAAATCAAAATGACTTCTGGGAGATAGATTGTTCACACATGGTTAATTGGGCGGTCAATGCGTTCTTGGCGGAGGCGAGTGTATTGGGCAATGAATGCTATCGAGAAGTAGACTATATGTCGACTAAATATTTTGTCCCACCGGACATCGAGATGCCAACGAGCTTGGACGACGCGTGGGACAAGGCTAAGTACGTGGGTCGATCGATCTACAGAGACCAACACTTCTGCGAAGTACCTCTGAGCCAAGTAGGTCCCGGCGATATAATAGTCTTCAAATCCGGTCACATGGGGATCGTTGAGCCCAGCAGATTCGACCCAGCTACCGGCCGTTGGGTAAGGAGGTATTTTAGTTCTACCTCTCACCCTTACACCATCCCCGGTGTAGGGCAATTCAACGGTCCGCAACATCGAGATTGGAATGAACAATCGACCGATATTGCCGGTTTTTGGCGACCCAAAAGATGTACCTGTGACCCGCCTCCTCCGGAATGGCCGGCGCAAGCGGCCGAGCAGGGCCGACCAATTGACCCCTTGATACTCAATTTAGATGGCAATGGCATCCGCACTTTCGGACTTGCAGCAGGCATTCATTTTGACCAGGATGCCAACGGATTCCAAGAGAGTACAGGCTGGGTCACACCTGGAAATGGCGTTTTGATGCTTGATATCGACGGAAACAAAAGGCTCCGCACCGGAAATGAGCTTTTTGGAGATTTCACAGTTCTTCCGAACGGGATGCGAGCAGCCAACGGCTTTCAAGCACTGGCTCAATATGATTTGAATCGCGATGGAAAGATCGATTCAAGTGACCCAATCTGGGGACAATTGAAAATATGGCAATACAGTGAATTGGATCTGGAGGCCTACGACCCGGACGAATCGGGAAGGATAAACACGCTCGCTGAACTGGGCATAACTGCCATATACCTGGATTCGACAATCACCAATAGTACAAACGATGCCGGAAACCTTGAAATACGCTCAGGTCACTTTGAATGGGCTGACGGCAGGACTGGCACTATTGGTGAATATCGTCTGCAGCGCAACACCGCCGACACAATACCGACTGACTTCCGAGAAGTTCCGTCTGAAATCGAGGCGTTGCCGGATCTGCAGGGACTCGGCAACGTTTACAATTTGCACCAGGCTATGCTCCGAGACCCCTCCGGCCAACTAAGAAGCTTGGTTGAAGCGTTCATCTCAGCAACAAACCCAGCCACTCGTTCCTCCATACTAGAACAGATTATTTCCAAATGGACGGGGGCAGATTCGGTCGCTCCGAATTCTCGAGGAGGTTTCATGGATGGCCGCAGAATCGTTGCGCTGGAACACCTATACGGCGAATCGCGGGCGAATCCAGATGCAACTCTTGCAATTGCTTGGAACGAGACCTATCGGCAGGTATTCGAGATCTTCTA